>JAQUNT010000327.1 GCA_028717525.1 Elusimicrobiota bacterium | reverse complement strand
TCCTGGCAGGCCGCCACCGTGGCCGCGGACCCCTCGGTGGCCCGGGCCCGGTTCAACCTGGCCCAGACCTTGCACGGCCAAGGCCGGTTCGCGGCCGCGGAGGCGGAGTACCGGGAGGCCCTGCGCCTCGCCCCGGACTTCGCCGCGTGGCGGACCGCGTTCGCCATCGCCCTGCTGCGGCTGGGCCGGACCGAGGAGGCCGTCGCGCAGCTCCGCGCCTCCTTGGGCCGGGATCCCGGCGACCCGGCCGCGCACTATTTCCTGGGCATCGCCCATTGGCGCTCCGGCCGCGGCGCCCGGGCCCTGGCCGAATTCGAGGCCGCCCTGCGCCTGGACCCCTCGGACCCCGCCGCGGCCGAGGCCAGGAGATTCGCGGCCGCCAGCCTCCGGCGGGCACGCCGCGGAGCGGCGGCTCCGGCCGCCTACCTGGATTCCCCGCAGGCCTGCTCGGCGGCCGCCTGGGAGCAGTCCCGCCTCATGCTCTCCATGCCTTGCTCCGCGGGTCCGGGACGGTAGGCCTCAGTCCGCCGCGCGCCGCGCGAACTGGTTGACGAACTCCACGTCGGCCTGGATGACCCACTCCAGGCGCGCCGCGTTGGCCTGCACTACGCTCAGGACCCCCGGCACCTCGTCCGCCTTGAAGCCGCTGGCCAGCATCATGCCGCGCAGCTCGGCCTGGGTCTCGGGCCGGGCCAGGAGTTCGCGCCAGGCCGCCGCGGCCGGGAAGTAGTCCTCGGCCCGGTTGAGGCCGCGGCGGGAGAGCCAGGGCATCTCCGCCGCGATGCCCTCGTCCGGGATGCGGGAGGTGACGGGCCGATGCCGCGAAAGGGCCTGCTCGAAGTCGATGAGCGCGACGCGGCCGCCGTCCTCGTAGAGCACGTTGCCCTCGTTGACGTCCCCCACCCCGAAGCTGTGCACCAGGACCGCGAGGGCCGCGCGCTGGGGCAAGGAGAGCCGGGTGTCCACGTAGGACCGGCCGCCCGGGCTGCGCTCCATGACCATCAGCGCCTCGCCGCCGCCCAGGGGATAGGCCAAGGAGCGCGGGGCGTCGAAGTAGCGCCCGAACCAGCGGCGGACCACGCGGCGCAGCAGCAGCTCGTTGCGGATGACCTCCGCGCTGGAGCGCTTGCTCACCAGGCGCCGGCCGTCCGGCAGGCGCAGTTCGCGCACCGCGGTATTGAGCTTGCCCGGGTCGTCGGCGTGGAGGTTGAATCGGTCCTTCACCAGCTCCGGGTCGAAGCCCAGGCGCCGCCTGGCCTCCCGGGGCGGGAGCCACGAGTCGTCGAGGCTCGCCGAGGCGGGGCCGGGCGAGAACTCCAGACGCGGCGCCGCGGGCGCGGCGCGGTCGGCCGCGGTCAGGGCCGCGAAGGCGGGCGCGAGCGCGGGTTCGGCTGGGGCGTCGGCCAGGACCTTGGCCCAGGCCTGGGAGCCGGGCCCCAGGCGGCCGCGCACCGCGGCCAGGAAGCGGGCCGGGTCCGCCCCGCCGGGCTTGAAGAAGCCTCCTTCCAGGAGCTGCTTGAGGGTCTCGCGCGGCGCGGCCATGCGGAAGCCTCCGCCGTCGACCAGGGTCCAGGCGCTCTGCCAATGGTCCCAGACCAGGTTGCCCGGCGCCAGGTCGCCGGTGTAGCCGATGTCCAGCAGCCGCGCGGCGAACTCGGCCAGGTTGTCCTGGGAATGCGCGCTCAGCGCCCCGCGCGCCAGCAGGGCCGCGCCGGTCTCCCCCGGCACGAGCTCCTTGACCACCACCAGGCCGTCCGCGCTCTGCGCGACGAGCCGGGCGTGGGGGATGTCCGTGCGCGCCAGGACCTTGAGGGCCTCGGCCTCGGCCCCGTAGTAGGGGATGTCCTTGAACTCCGGATGGATGAGCTTGACCGCGTAGCCGTTGCGCCCGCCCTCGGCCCGATAGACGACCGAGCTGTTGCCTTCGCCGAGCCTCGGGCCCAAAGTGAAAGCGCGCCCACCCGCGCGCACGCGGTCCCCGGAGCGGCCGGGCCAGGGCGGCACCTGGTCGCCGCGCTTGAGCAGGCCGCCCAGCCAGCGACCGAAGGAGAAGCTCCGGGCCGGCACCGGCGCCGCGTCCCGCTCCGGCGAGGCCTGGGCCTGGTCGAAGACCGCCCGCCCCGCCTGGGTGAGGCCTTCCTCGTCCCGGGCCGGGGCCTCCGCCTGCGCCGGCGCGGCGGGGGCGGCCTCGGTCTTGACTCCTTCGAGCGCCTGGACCGCCGGGGCCGGGAGCGCGGCCGCCGTCAGGCCGGGAGCGGGGGCGGGCAAGGCCAAGGGTGCGACCTTGGGCGCGAGAACGGGGGTCTGCAGGGCCGGGGCCAGGGTCAGGTCGACGACCGGGATCTGGAGCTGGACCTTGGGCACCGCGAGGTCCGAGCCGACCTGTCCGGAGATGCGCGCCTCGGAGACGCCTTCGGCCCCGGGGCGGGTGGTCGCGGCCCGGGACGGGACGGCGGCTGGCGCCGCCGCCAGCAGGAGGGCCGCCAGGAGGCAGAGCCGCAGGGTCTTCGGGGACATATCCCTAAGTATAGATGGAAGACGCGCCCGCCGCCAGTGCGGCGCGGGTTGACTTGGACTCGCCAGCCATTGTATCCTCTGAACAGCGGTTGCGCGACGGATCACACCGTTCGCGGGAGACAGGATAGAATGCTCAGCCCAGAGATCAGGATATTCATCACTTGGGGCCTGCTCGTGCCGATCGTCATCTACAACATCCGCTGGGCCTTCTCCGCCTATAACGCGGACAAGAAGCTGTGGAAGCTGCTCCTGCATACCACGGCTGTCATCGGCCTCGGGCTGCTCATCGTGGACCTCGGGTTGTTCTGCCTGAGCATCCAGTACGACCGCTTCCATACCTACAGGACGCAGTTCTCGGAGTCCAAGCTGGAAGTCAAGCCCGGCCACCAAGAGCCCAAGCCGGCCCCGGCGAAGAAGAAGCCGGTCCGCAAGGCTTAGCGGCCGCCGGCGAGCAGGATCCGCACGCTGCGGGGCTCTAGGCGCAAGTCCAAGGCCCGGCCCGATCCCGCGAACTCCTCGCCCGTCAGCGCGTCCCGCCAGAGGCACTCCTCCGCCGGCCCGGGCAGCTCGAGCCCGCGCCGCTGGCGGCCGCGCGAGTTGTTGAGCGCGACCAAGGCGCGGCTGCCCGGGGCCTGCCTCAGGAAGGCGTAGACCTCGCGGTCCGCGAGCACCTCGCTCTGGCTTCCCGCCGTGAGCGCGGGGGTCGCGCGGCGCAGGCGGATGAGGGTGCGCAGAGTGGAGTGCAGGTCCGGGTCCGCGCCGAAGCGCATGGGCGCGCGGTGGTCCCCGTGGGTCCGGCCCGGCATGCCGGATTCGGTGCCGTAGGTGAGCGCCGGGATCCCGCGCCAGGTCAGCAGCAGGGCCAGGCCCATGCGCAGGCGGGGCAGGGCGGGGTGGGCCTCGCTGACGAAGCGGCTCATGTCGTGGTTGTCCAGGAAGGGGGCCAGCAGCTCGGGCCGCGCGTAAGCGCGCTCGGACTGGGCCAGGGCCGAGAACCAGCGCATGTCCGAGGGCTGGCTGTGCCAGAGCTTGCGCATGATCTCGTTGAAGAGCATGGTGCGCCACTCGCCGCGCAGCTCCTGCAGGCGCTGCCAGAGGCCCGGACCGGGCTCCTCGCTGTCGCGGCTCAGCGCGCTGCGCACGGTGTCGGCGAAGGGCACGTCGAAGAGGGAGTCGATGCCGTCGTCGCGCTGGTAGCGCGCGATGTACTGCGGGATGCCGCGCAGGACCTCGCCCATGAGCAGGAAGTCCGGCCCCGCCCGGGCATGGACCTCGCGGCAGAAGCGCTTCCAGAAGGAGGCCGGGATGTGCTTGACCGCGTCGAGGCGGAAGCCGTCCACGCCGGTGCGCTCCAGCCACCACAGCGACATGTCGATGAGGTAGCGCGCCACCTCCTCCTTCTCCTGGGCGAAGTCGGGCAGGCCGTGCAAAGAGCCCCGCTCCAGGCTCTTCTGGTCGAACCAGCGGATCGGGCCGCCGCGGTGGAACCAGCGGCGGAAGCGCGGGTCGCGGGCCATGGGATGGTCGTAGCCCGCGTGGTTGAGCACCATGTCGAGCAGGACCTTGATGCCCCGCGCTTGGCAGTACC
>JAQUNT010000326.1 GCA_028717525.1 Elusimicrobiota bacterium | reverse complement strand
AGAGCGGCGAGGACGATGTTCCTGCCGCTGCCGGCCTCCTTCAGCTTGAGGAAGCCATAGACGCACAGGGGGATGCCGAAAAGACACGCGGCTTGGATCCTGCCGGAATTGAGCTGAAAGAAGACATAGGGGTTCACCGAAAAAAGCAGCCCTCCCAAGAATGATGAGCCGGCGTCCTTGGTCAGATGGTCGATGAGCGCGAAGGCGGCCAGGGCGTTCAGGAAGAATATGATGCCGACCAGGATGTTGTGGCGGGCCGGCAGTTCGAAGCAGACCTGCAAGGGGATGGAGCAGATCTCCACCAGAGGGAATCCGAGGTCCAGCACCACGTTCTTCCCCGTAGGATAGGCGAGCAGCGTGGAAGTGAAGAACGAATGATAGTCAAGGCCAAGGAGGCACTTCTTGACGGCCCATTGGTACCAAAGGAATCCGTGCAGATCGATAGGCCAGCCTCCGACGACCAGGCCGCTGTTCTGGATAAAGGGGAGGAACAGCCAGAGCAGGACCAGGAGATAGCCGGCGGCGGCGCCCGCGAGAACGGCCCATCTCTTGCGATTCATCTGGCGATGGAGCGCGCGAGAAGCGGCGCGTTATGGACCATGTTCCGCAAAAGACGCCAGGCGTTCCTCGAGAAGAGCTTGCCTAAGAGGAAGCCCGGGCGCAGATAAAAATCCCGGTAGGCCCGCTCGCGGATGCGGCACAGCGCCGCGGCCGTATAGTCGGCGGTGGTGAAGAAGGGGGCCGGGGCATCGGTCCGCCCCAGGACGTAGTCTCTCCAGTAGTCGCCGGCCAGATCGCCGCACAGAGCCGTGCCGGGGTTGGGGATCGTTATGGTGAAGCTGGCCCAGTCCAGATCCAATTCCCGGGAGAGCGCCAGCGTCCGCCGTATGGTCTCCAGCGTCTCTCCGGGATAGGCGATCATGAAATAGCCCCGGGTCTCGAAGCCCAGCCTGCGCGCGGCCCGGAAGGCTCCCCGCACCTGCGCGAGAGTGATCCCCTTGCCCATGGCGTCCAGGATCTCCTGGCTGCCGGACTCGACTCCCATGTGCAGCCCGCGGCAGCCGGCCTGCCGCAGCGCCGCCAGCATCCCTTCATCCACGGTATCGACCCGCGTCCGGATGTTCCAGCGGAAGCGCAGCCCGCGGGCGGCGATCTCGCGGCAGATGTCCAGCACCCGCTGGCGGTCGACGGTGAAGGTCTCGTCGAAGACGATGATCTCGCGGGCGCGGTAGCGGCGGACATAGAGCTCCATCTCGTCGACCACGCTGCCCGCGCTGCGCATCCGGAAGGGCTGGCCGGAATGGGTCAGCGAGCAGAACCGGCAGGCGAAGGGACAGCCGCGGCTGGTGACCATGGAAAAGAAGGGATGGTCCACGTTCCAGGCCCGATAGGCGCGCAGCGGCAGGAGGTCGACCGCCGGGAAGGGCAAGGCGTCGAGGTCCTCGATCACGGCCGCGGGGCGCGCGATGATCCGGCCCTCCTTCCTGATGACCGCGCCGGCGGCGTCGCCGAGGTCCTGCCGGGAGGCGATGGCCCGCAGGGCCTGGACCGCGGCCGCCTCGCCTTCCCCGCGTATGCCGAAATCGATGTCAGGGCAAGCCAGCGATTCTTCCGGATAGGCGCTCAATTGCGGGCCGCCCGCGCCGACCAGGCAGGAGGGATGCGCCTCCTTCACCAGGCGCGCGGCTTTGACGATGTTCGGCCAGACCAGAGTGGCGGCCGTGAACAGGACGACCTCGGCCGGGTGGGCGCGCAGGAAGGCGCGCAGTTCCTCCCCGGACAGCCCGAGCGCGTGGGCATCCAGGACGCGGAGGCGGGGGAAGTCGGCCTGCCTTAACGCCGCCGCGACATAGGCCAGGCCGAGCGGGGGATAGATGCCGGTGCTGTTGGTCTCCCGCGCGGGCAGCCCTGCGCGCTCATTGCATCGTATGAGCAGGATGTTCAGTATCTGGAGGCTCCTTGGTCCGCGCGATCAGGGAACGGTATAGACGAGGATCTGGTCATCCGGATAGTCGACCGGCTTGCCGCACAATCGCGCGAGCCATTGCGTCTCTTTTAGGACCGGGCTTTCCATCGGCCCGTACCATCTGGCGCCTCTTATGAAAGGGATGTCCCCGGCATTCCGGTGGATGACGATGTGGCGGACATCCCACTGCGACAATCTCGCGATGAACTCCTGCTTCGTCTCCAGGCTCTCCGCCGCCGCGGGGACAGGGATGGCGATCCGGTCGCTCAGATGCGGATTCATCATCTTGTGGCCGCTGACCGCGCTGTAGAAGCCATAGCGGTGGCCGGTCCTGGTCAGCGGCAGGTTCAACAGCGCTCCGCCGGGCGTCCGGCGCAGCTCCCTGAAGAACCGCGGGATGCGCGGTTCGCTGACCCGCAGCGGGAACAGGCCGGGGAAGCGGAGGTGGAGCTCCGCCAAGTAGACCGCCAGGAAGCAAAGGATCAGGGCCGCTCGTCCGCGTCCCCCGCGGTCCTTGGCCAGAGCGGCGAGGGCGGTCCCCCCGAGCAGGGCCAGGCAGATGGCGGCGATGGGCAGGGCCCGTATAGGGCCCAGCAAAGGCTCTCCATAGGTGACCGGGACCAATTTGAACAGCACATGGTGCGGCAGCATGATCCTGCAGCCCAGGATGCGCACGATGCCGCGATCGTCGAAGACGAACGAACCGGAAGCGAGGACGATGAACAGGACGGCGCAGGCGAAGAAGAAGCGGGTCAGCCCCGTGCTCCTCATCGCGGCCCAGAGCGCGGCGGCACAGAGGCTGATGGACAAGCCCATGCTCAGATCGGTCGGCGGGGCGAGATGGAAGTTGAAGGGGTGGAGGATGTCGAAGGTCAGGTGTCGATTGGGGGAGAGCTCGCCGCCGGGCCAGAAGCGATGGAGTGCTGTCCCGCCGCCGAGGAAGAATTGGTAGACGGGATGCGGCCCGCGCAATCCCAACAGGTAGTCGACGCCGACGCTGCACGCGAAGAAAAGCCCTATGAGCAGCGCCGCCTGGCCGGCGAAGGTCCAGGAGCGCTGCTTCCGGACCAGGTCGTAGGCCATGAGCACGGCGGTGAAGATCAGGGCGTAGCAGGCATAGACCGGATAGGTCAGCATCATCAGCTGCAGGAAGAGCAGCGCGGCGAGGAGGTCGCCGAGCCCATGGCTGCGCCGCAGCCGCAGCAGGAAGACCATGTAGAGGGGGAGCCAGAACAGCGCCACCTTCTGCAGGGAGCCGATGGTCGCTTTGACGAGAGTGTAGGAGTTCAGCATGAACAGGATGCCGGAGGCGAACGAGACGGCGCGGGACGCGAAGAACTCCCGGGCCAGGAGATACATCGCGAAGCCGTTGAGGGCCAGGAAGACCAGCATGGCGAGGTTGTAGGTCCCGAACGGCTGCGGGGCGGATCGGAACAGGGAGGCGAGATAGAGATGCAGGGAGTGGCGTTCGCGCGGGTTGAACGTCTGGCCGACAGGGAAATTGGACCGGTCCGTGACGAACCAGCGGATATAACGGCCCTCGCGCAGGCTCGCGGACATGGTCTCGATGAAGAAGATGTCCGCCTGCTGGTTGGGATGGTTCGGGATCCCGATCACCCGGTCGCCCAGGTGCAGGACCACCGGGAAGGTGACCGCGCACGAGACGAGCAGGAACCCCAGGAGGGGGAGCAGAGCGCGCTTGACCGCGCGCGGGATGAGCATGGGGACCTGGCCGCGGTAGTCCAGGTACTCCCGGCCGAACCGGTCCACGCAGCCCTGCTCCTGGATGCAGCGGTTGTAGTACAGGGACCAGGCCAGCAGCAGGGGGATGACCACGAAGGTGAAGGCGCACGAGCCCGAGAGGCAGCCCAGGCCGACGATGCCCGAGAGCTTCCCGATCACCGAGGGATGGCGCACCAGCGCGTAGGGCCCGGTCCGGACCAGCTTCTTGGGCCCTCCGTACTGGGGGCAGGGGCTGCCTTCGCCCACGAAGACCAGGTAGGTGTAGGCGTTCCAGATGATCGCCCCGCCGGCCAGCGTCAGGACCACGAAGAGCAGGACGCTCCAGGGCGGGGAGATGAAGGGGCCCCACCCCAGCAGCCGGTCCGCTCTCCGGGCCAGGAACAGGACGGCCAGAACCGCG
>JAQUNT010000325.1 GCA_028717525.1 Elusimicrobiota bacterium | reverse complement strand
CTCTGGCGGCCCCCGCGGCCAGCGGCCTGACGCAGGCCGAGACCGCGCCTCCGGCTCCGGCCCAGACCGCGGTTGAGAAGTCGAGCCTGGACAAATTCGTCGATTTCGCCAAGAGCCTGTTCTTCCCGGACGGCCGCCCGGCCGGGATCGTCGCCTCCCGCGGCACCCGCTCCCAGGCCGAGGGCATGGCCACGGACGAGCAGATGTACAAGGACATGGAGCTCTCGCCCCTGACCTACGAGGAGCGCCTGGCCGCGGTCATCGAGCTCTTCAAGCGGGGGGGAGCCAAGCCCGAGGAGATCATCACCCAGGACGTGGGCTCGGGCCAGAAGAACGTCTACGTGGTGAAGAAGGGGAAGACCGACCGGGTGGTGGTGGTCAGCTCCCACCACGACCGGGAGTGGGCCGTAGGCCGGGGCACCATTGACAACTGGACCGGGACCACCATGGTGACCAACCTGTACCAGGCCATGCACGACATGGAGACCGAGGCCACCATTGTGTTCATGAGCTTCGCCAGGGAGGAGGACGGGCTGGTGGGCTCGGCCCGCTACCTCAAGTCCCTCACCAAGGAGCAGCGCGCCAAGATCGACGCCAACGTGAACCTCGACACCTTGGCCGTGGACGGGACCTTCTCCTGGAAGAACAACTCCACGGAGTCCCTGCTGGAGATGGTCAAGAAGGTCGCGGAGCAGGAGAAGCTCGACCACCAGCCGGCCCGGCTCTGGGGCGGGGACGCGGACTCCAGCTCCTTCCGGCGCTATGGGATCGCGGCCCTGACCTTGTTCGGCGTGTCTCCGGAGCGCATCTTCGACATCGTGCACTCGGAGAACGACACCATGGCGGTCTTCTCCATGCCGCACTACAAGAACGCCTTCCTGCTGGCCCTGGCCCTGGTCAAGGCCCTCAACCTCTCGCCCGTGGGACCGGAGCGCCTCATGGAGCCAGCCGTCGCCGCGGCGCGGGCCCTCGTCGGCCCCCGGACCTCTGGGGAGACCACCACCGTGGAGTCGGGGCCGTTCTCGGCCCGCATCGGGCCCATTGCGCAGGACGGCGACGTGCTCGTGGCCGTCTCCTACCGCGGTCAGGTTTACGCGGATCCGCTGGCCCTGATGGCCGAGGTCATCGCCAACAACGACCAGGCCGCCTTCTACCGGTTCCGGGCCCAGTTGGAGAAGGCCGTGGCCCAGTACAAACGCTCCGCCACCCTTGCCGTCGTCTGAAATCCGGGGCCACCTCACTTGACTCCGTCAGCCATAGGTGAGCTGTCCCCAAATCTCTTAAGATAGGTACTGTGTCCCGGATTCCTTAGGACCTTTACCGCCCGGCTTCTGCCCCTAGGGCCCAACCAGCCGGCGCCAACCTCCTGCTATCCTAATAGCATGGAGACCAGAACCGCACGCTTGTTCAGGAAGGCTGTCAGCGCCGTAGTCGCAGCGGCATTCCTGGCGCTGACGCCTGGCCTGGGCTGCTACGAAGCGCTCGGCGCAGTGATCCGCAGCCAAGCCGGCCCGGCGGCAGGTCCGACTGGCGCTCCTGGCCAGGTCGGCGGCCTCACCAGCCTGCCCGCCGCCGGCGTGGCGGTCAAGCTCTCTGCCGCGGTCCTGGTGGCTCCGCTCGCGACCCTACAGCAGGCCCCGGCAGTCTCCGCTTCCCAGATCTCGGTCGTCGGCTCCAATCTGCCGTCCCTCGCTGCTCCGGCCGCTCCGGTCTCCCAGGCTCCGGTCTCCGCGACGCAGGTCCTTGAGGCCGGAGCTCAGAAGCTCCTGGCCGCTCCTTCCGAGTCGGAGAAGGGCTCTGTCCTCGACCAGGTCTACACCGGCTCCAAGAAGGGCGCTGAGACTTCGGATGCGGTAGCCGTCCCAGAGCTCTCCGGCTCCGCGGCTTCAGCAGTCACCCTCACAGCCCCGGTCCAGGCTGCTCCTAAGTCCGTCTCCGAGCTCCAGGCGGTCGCCAACGATCCCAAGCTTCCTTTCGCGGCGCGCGTGGATGCGGTCAATGCCATCGCCGCCATCGCCAATGACGAGGCCAAGGTTGGGCTCAAGGAGATCGGCCAGGCCAATCCCGAAGGCTTGGCGGTAGACTACGAGGTGAAGCGCAAGGCCTTGCAGGCCTTGGCGAACCTGGGCGAGGTGGTGAGCCTGCCTGCCATCTCCCGCGCTCACGCGGATGAGATCCTCAAGAACCTGGCCGCTGACAAGCCGCACTCCGCGGCTTTCGACTACGACGATACCTTGGAGCGGAACTCCCAGCCCGCCTCGGCCGAGACCGCCGCGGCCCTGAAGGCCGCCTCTGACGCGGGCATCGAGACCGCGATCCTGACCGCGCGCTCGGACCGCCGCACGGACAATCTGAAGGGCCCGACGGTGCTCGATTCCTTGAGCACCTTGACGCCGGAGCAGAAGAGCGGCCTGATCGTGGGCTCCAACCGGGGCGCGCGCCTGCTGGCCTTCGACAAGCAGGGCCAAGCGAAGCTCCTGGAAGAGGCCCCGGCCTGGTCCGAGGCTGAGCGGACCGCGATCCAAGAGTCGGCCGCTGTGGTGCGGGGCAAGTACGGCGAAGCCACCTTTGACGGGAAGGTCGGGGAGCTGACCGACTGGGCGTATTCCTATTACATGCCGGTCGGGATGAGCAAGGAGGACGTGGCGGCCGCGGCCGCGCTCCTGCAGTCCGAACTGGCCAAGCGGGGCATCGAACGCGAGGTCTCGGGCCGCATGGCTTTCAACCCGAGGAACCCGGCCTACCTGGTGCTGGCCAAGATCGACAAGGCCTACGGCGTAGAGAAGCTGCGCAAGAACGGGGACTTCTACGGCCGGATGCAGGACGTGGTCCAGAGGCTGCCCGCCAAGCTGCAGGGGCTGGGGACCAAGCTGGCGAGGCTCCTGCCGAGCTCCACGGCCCCGGAGTCCAAGACCTTGCTGGTGGGGGACCATTTCTTCGGCTCCCGGACCGAGGACCTGAACATGGTCAAGGGCGCGCCCAAGGCGCTGGCCCTGGCCGTGGGCGGGGTGGCTGACCCGCGCGCCGAGCGGGTCTTCGTGTGGCCGACCAAGGGCCATGCGGCCACGCAGGAGATCCTGGGCGCGCTGGCCAAGAAGGACACGGGCGGGGTCGACAAGAAGTCGCTGTTCGGGATCTTCACTTCGCGCACCGCGTCCATCGCCGCTTTCTTCCTTACTTCGACCGCCTACGCTTTCATCGCCATCCCGGCCGTGGGCCTGGCCTCCTACGGCGCCTTGATGGCCTTGGGCCCGCTGGCAGCCATCGCCTTGGGTCCGGTGAGCGGCCTGCTGGCCAAGAAGCTCTCGGCCCGCAACGCGATGGCGCTCAATACGGTCTTCAACATCGTTCTTCTCTTGGCCCTGCCGGTGATGAGCGCGTTCGGGATCATCAATTTCTGGACCTTGCTGGTGGCCTCGATCGGCAACGGCTACGTGCTGTCCTCGGTGATGACCACCGAGGGGATCTACATCAAGCGGTTCTCCGGGAAGTATCTGGGCACGGTGAACGCTCTGACGATGATCGATTACCTGTCCGTGCAGTCGCTGCTGGGCCTGATCCTGCGCGCCGGCCGACTGACCGACTATCTGCAAGCGACCTTCCCGCACCTGCTGGCCCCGTATCTTATCGCGGCCGGGGTGAACCTGCTGGTGGTCCTGCCTTTGATCTGGAAGTTCGTGGCCAACACCAAGGCCGTGGACAGCGCGCCTTCTGACAAGGACGCCAAGCCCGCCAAGACCTGGGCTGAGCGCGTCGAGGCTGGCAAGGCCTTCCTGAAGAAGTACTGGAAGGAGGCTTTGATCTTCGGAGCCTCCTTGGCCCTGTTCCCGGTCCTGCACACGACCTTGCCCGCGGTGATCGGCTTGATCAACTGGGTGGCGCACACCGAGGGCTTCAAGACGCTGTGGGCGAACAAGCCTCTGCGCTATTCCTTGCTGGCCAACGGGGCGCTGGCCATCCTGGCGTATCCGATCCAGTCCTTCGGCCTGCCGTTGATGGCAGGGACCTTGGCCGGGGCGGCTGGCAAGTCCATGCTGTTGGGCCAGTTGCTGGGCGCTTTTTTCTTCGGCCAGCTGATCTCGCGCACGTCGCAGGCCCAGTTGTCCACGAT
>JAQUNT010000324.1 GCA_028717525.1 Elusimicrobiota bacterium | reverse complement strand
GCCTTCTTGGGCTCCCCGACCGCCCGGGAGCTGGCCGCGGTCGAGATCCTGGGCCGGGAGCTGCCTTTCGTCTACGGAGAGGCGGGAGCCGTGGTGCGGGGGACCATCGACCTCCTCTACCGCAAGGATGGGCGCCTGGTGGTCGCTGATTTCAAGAGCGAAGCCGTGACCCCGCGCCGCATCGCCGACCTGCGCGAGAAGTACCGGCTCCAGGGCGAGACCTATCGCGCCGCCGTGGCGAAGGCCTGGGGCGCGGCGGAGGTCGGGTTCAGGCTGATCTTCCTGCGCAGGCCGGACCTGGGCTGAGGCGGGTCCGGAGCCTCAGTCGTAGGGGTTGGAGAAGGACTTCTGCATCTGGATCCTCGCGTCGACCTTCGTCGGGCCCGTTTCGCCGCTGGAAGAGATCGCCTGGCCGACGTTGAAGAGCAGCTGGACGCCGGCGACATCGTCGGCCCTCTGGAAATAATAGGCGCGGCCCGACTCGCCGGGATAGATGCCCTGGGCCACGACGTCGAAGGTCCCGGAACCGCAGACCGGGGCGGGGGCGATGGGGCAGGACCCGGTGCCCTTGTAGTGGAGGAGCCAGGGAGTCTTGGTGGGGGTCGCGGCCGCGTCCCAGACGCAGTAATAGAACGACTTCACGTTCGCCAGATTGCCGTCCAGCGGGCCGCCCGAGGGGCCCACCCCGGCGCCCGGGTTGAGCGTGTAATCGCTGCAGCCGCTCAGGACCGCGGATTTCGGCCCCGGGCAGCCGGGGTGGGAGCCGTCCGTGAAAGGGCAGTACAGGACGGTGCCGTTGGAGATCTCCTTCTCCATGGCGTTGAGGCTCATCTGGGCCCAGCCGGAGTTCGTCGTCCTGACCGAGAGATCCATCTGTCCGCGCATCATCTGGGAGACGGCGCCGAAGATTCCCATGAGCACGAAGCTGCTCAGCACCAAGGCGATGATCAGCTCGAGCAGGGTGAACCCGGCTCGGGTCATTTGCTTTCCTGGAGGTTGAGGATGAGGCCCTGGCTCTGGGGCACCACCATGACCTTGAAGTCTTTCTTCTCCAGCATCTCGATGGTGCGCAGCTGCAGGTAGCTCTTGGCCGAGGCCAGGGCGTCGTTCTTGATCTTGATGGCCATGGCCTCCTGCCGGGCCTGCGCGACCTCGAACTCCTTGCGCTGGATGGCCTGCTGGGCCGCCACCTTCTCCTCGATGGAGCGCTGGTAGGACGGCGTCAGGTGCACGTCGCGCAGGAAGACCCCGTCGCCGTCGAGCACGAAGAACTGGTCGTCCTTGAAGGACTTGTCGATGAGTTCCTTGATCCGGTCCTGCACCTCGGTGCGCTTGGGGCCGTAGAGCTCGGGCGCGGTGTAGCGGGCCACGGTGAGGCGCACGGCGTTGCGGATGATGGGCCGGATGACCTGCTCCTCGCACCACTGCTGGTTGCCGAGCTTGACATAGACCTTGCCCGCGATGTCGAGGGGGATGCGGTACCAGACCGTGATGTCGACGCCCACCATGTTGCCGTCCGCGGTGGGAGACCAGTTGGTGGCGACGCCTTCCCGGTCCGACTCCGCGGAGGTCATGGACATGGTGTAGGCCTTGCGGCGGCAGTCGTAGACCACCACGTTGGTGAGCACCGGCACGCGCAGCTTCCAGCCCTGCTTCAGCGTCGTCGCGCTCACCTTGCCGCTGAGCTTGTTGAAGAGCACGCCCTCGTGCCCGGCCGGTATGAAGACCACGGCCGACCAAAGCAGGATGAGCGCAGCGGCGATCAGCACGGCCGTGAAGATGGTCTTGGTGTGCTGGGCCATTATCTCCCGCGGGTCCACGTCCCCTTCCTGCCAATGAGCCATAGCGCCTCCTTGAAGCTGGTCCTGCTGGCGCTATCGTACTAAAGGGGATTCAGCGACACAATACTTATCTCAACCGTTTACGAGGGAGCTGGGTATTGTGTCCGCGAAGTCAGGAGGCTGTGCCGCCTCCCTTGCGGTAGCGGACCTCCAGTTCCCTCAGGCGGGCCTCGTACTGCTTCTGCAGGGCGGTGCGCTCCTCGGCCAGCTTGCGCAGCTTGTCGTCCACCTGGGCGGCGTGCTCGATCTTGGCCATGTTGAGCTCGCTGCGCAGGTCGTGTTCGAGCTTCTGGAAGTGCTTGACCAGCTCCTCCTCCTTCTCCAGCAGCACCGCGTTGAGGCGGCCCTTGTCGGCTTCCAACTGCCGGAACTTCTCCCGGTAGGCGGCGTCCTGGTCCTGGCTGCGCTTGTCGAAAGCGGCGCGCATCCCGTCGCGCTCGGCCGCCGTGGCGGCCTCCAGCGCGGACTTGCGCCGGTCGATATCCTGCTCCAGCTCGCCTTTGCGCTCGGCCAGGGCGCGCTCCGCTTCCTGGACGCGCTGCTCGAGAGCCGCATGCTTCTCGGCGAAGTCGGCGCGCAGGGCGGCCACCTCGCGCTCCACCAGCTCGCGCTTCTGCGCCGCGAAGGCGGTGTCCTTGGCCACGGCCTCGGCCGTCATCTTCTTCTCGAACTCCATGTACTTGAGCTCCAGGGCCTCCTCGCGGGCGCGGTAGGCGGCGTCGAGTTCGGCGCGGGCCTTGTAGATCTGGTCGTCGTAGGCGAGGATGAGGTTCTTCTCCTTCTGGATGAGGAGGCTCTCCATCTCCTTCTGGCGCGCGCGGACGGCCTCCTCCAGCATCTTCTCGCGCTGCGCGACCCCGCGCTCCATCTCCTGTCGGCGCTGGGCGATCTCGCGGTCGCGGGACTCCTCCCACTCCCGGCGCTCGCGGGCCAGGCCCTCGCGCTGGGCCGCCATCCAGAGGTTCTCGCGGTCGCTGAGGGCCTTCTGGAGCTCGGCCTCGCGCTTGATCCAGGCCTCCTGGAAGCCGCTCTCGCCCGCGGCCAGCTCGGCGAGCCGGTCGTCGATGGTCTTCTTGAGCGCGGCCTCCTTCTGGCGGAACTTCTCCTGCAGCTCGGCCTCGCGGGTGCGCGACTCGATCATCAGCTGCAGGCGCAGGGCCTCGAGCTCCTCCTGCTGCCGGTTCCAGGCGGCCTCGACCTCCTTGGCCTTGCGGGCGGAGGCCGCCTCCACCTCCTTGACCCGGGCCGCGTACTTCTCCTCCAGCTCCTGGCGCATGGCCGCGAAAGCGGCCTCCTTCTGGCGGTAGCTCTGGTCCAGCCGCTCGCGGTCGGCGTTGAGCAGACTCTCGCGCTGGCCGATCCACTCGCGCTCGCGCAGGTCCCAGGCGTCCTGCAGGGCCTTCTGCTCGCGGGCGAAGCGGTCGCGCAGCGAGGTCTCCACGGCGGCGGCGCGCTCCTCCAGGGACGCCTTCTGCGCCGCGAGATCGGCCTCGTAGGCGGCCCGGTGCCGGGTCTCCTTGGCCGCCTCCTCGATTTTGAGCGCCGTCTCCTTGGCGAAATACTCGTCGCGCACGGCCTTGGCCTGGGCCGCGGTCGCGGACTCCGCCTCGGCCTTGAGGGTGGAGAACTGCGCCTGCAGGGCGGCGCGCTCCTCGTCGAGGGCGGCGCGCTGGGCGGCCAGCTCGCGCTGCGCCTGGGCCTGGGCCTCCTCGCGCTCGCGGCGGGCCTCCTCCTCGGCTTGGGCCTGCAGGACGCTCTGGCGGCCTTCCAGGGTCTTCTCCAGGGCCGCATACTTGGCCTCCAGGGCGCGGCGCTCCTCGGCCAGGCGCCGGCGCATGTTGTCGGCGAGCTCCTGCAGCCGCAGGTCGTACTGGGCCTGCAGGGCCGCGGACTCGGACAGGGCCTTGTCGGCCAGCTCCTTGCGCAGGGCGGCGTAGGCCTCGTCGTGAGCCTTGATGGACTGCGCCTGGTCCCCGGTCAGGGACTGGCGCAGGGCCGCCTCGCGCGCCGCCGCGGATTGGGTGAGCTCCTTCTCCTGGCGCTGGTAGAGCTCCTGCAGGCGGCGGCGCTCGGCGTCGAGTTCGGCCGAGAACTCCCCGCGGGCCCGCGCCAGTTCCGCGTGGTGCTCAGCCAGCAGGGATTTTTCGCGCTCGGCCCACTCGCGGCGCGACCGGGCTTCCAACTCCTCCTCACGGGCGGCCAGGGCCTCCTCCTTGCGCGCGTAGGCGGATTCGAGCTCCGCCCGCTGGGCCGCGATGGTCTTGCGGGAGGCGGACAGGCTCTCGTCG
>JAQUNT010000323.1 GCA_028717525.1 Elusimicrobiota bacterium | reverse complement strand
GGGCTGCCCACCTACGCGGCCCGGCAGAGTCCCCCGCTGTCCGGCTGCGGGGCGCGGAAGTGCCTGACGGTCTACCTCGCCCCCTGGTGCCATTACTGCCGGGAGAGCACCGCCATGCTCATCGCCCTGCGCGGCTACCTCGCGGCGCGCGGGGTGGAGACCCGCTTCGTGGTGGGCAAGGACGCCCTGGCGTCGCTGCGCGACTATGCCCGGCTCTTCGGCCCGGACACCTTGCTCGACGTGCACGACGCTCTGGAGGTCGGGGGCGTACCCCACTTCTTCGTCAGCGACGAGAAGGGCCTCATCCTCAACGAGGTCTCCGGCGTCCCCTCCGCGGATCTGCCCCTGCCCGAGATCGCCTCCTCCTTCGGCCTCCCTTAGGACGCATGCCCCGGCTCAGGCTTGGCGCGCTGCTCCTGCTGACATCCCTGGCCGGCCCGGCCGCCGCCGCGCCGGGAGCCGGCGGGGCGGGCCGGGTCTACGACCCGGAGATCGCCCTGCTCGTGCTCAACATCCAGAAGGAGAGCCTGCCTCTGCTGGCCAGCGAGCTCAAACGCCAATGCGAGTGGCTGGGCCTTCTGGCCGTCAAGGTCCTGCTGGACCATGCCGCCGACGAGATCGTCCATGACGTGACCGCCGACCTGACGCCGGATTCGGACATCCTGGCGGTCTTCCGCCGCGTCCTGGTGCGCTACGACCCCGCCCAGTCCCGCGAGATCGACCAACTCATCGGCGAGGTGCGGCGCTACCACAGCCTGCGCCCGGGGCCGCCGCTGGCCAAGCTCCGCGTCCGGCGCCCCACGGCCCGCTCGATCAGCCTCGTCGCGGAAGCCGGGGTCGGCCCGGACGTGGAAGCCGGCCTGGTCGGCGCCCAGACCATCCGCCAGCCGCTGGCCGCCGCGCAGCGCCGCTTCGGATCCACCGGGCCGCTGCTGACCCGGCGCCGCTGGTGCGTCGATTTCTACCTGGGCGACCTCCGGGACCTCCTGCCGCTCTACTGGCGGATGGGCTACCGCGTCTTCTACCGCCTGCGCGCGCCCTACATCAGCTACTCCAAGCAGGCCTACGTCCTGGCCCCCGAGGGTGAGCTCCGGCCTCGGCTGGTGTACTGCGGCTTCTTCGGCCGGGATTATTTCCGGCATCTGCGCGCCCAATTCGCATTGCTGGAGGGCGGGATGGAATCGGGCGGCGGCCTGGTCCGTACCCTGCAGTGCCCCCGCTGTCAGTTCACGCAGCCCGGGGTCGCGGCCCTGCGGGATCTGCTCAAGACCGTCCCCTACAAGGCCCGCAACGCGGTCATGGGCTACCACCGCCTCTTCGAGAAGCCGCTGGAGCAGCGCCTTCTGGGCCGCTGCGAGAACGATTACTGGCGCCTGTCCTACTACGACCTGCCGGCCGGCGTCACCGTCGTGGTGGAGTGCCGCGGCACGGGCTTCGGGGAGATCTCGGCGCTGGCTCTCGAGGAGCTGGTCCGGCAGGGAGCGCAGTGCCTCTACTACGCCGGCCCGGCGGCGGTCACCGAGGCCGCGGCCGCCGTTGACCGGCTCTTCGTTCCCGAGGAGTTCCTCGACTCCGAGGGCAGTCCCCTGCCGCTGCGCAACTCCCTGCCCCTGCGCCGCAGCCGCAGCGGCAGGCACCAGAGCGTAGCCAGCCCGCTGTTCGTGACCAGCGACTGGCTGGCCTCGGCCCGGGAGCGCCGGGTCGAGACCGTGGATTGCGAGGCCGGCGTCGTCGCCGAGCGCGTGGCCAGGCTCAACGCGGGGCGGCAGGCTCCGGTCAGCCTGGCCCTGGCCCTGATCGGCGCGGATCTGTCCTGGCTCCACCCGGACGAGGACCGCGCCGTCTACACCGTAGGATACGAGACCGGGGCGCAGCGCGAGGAAGCCAAGCTCGCCTATCGCGACGCCGTGCTCAAGCTCCTGGACACGCCCTTCCAGGACTCCGGGGCCGGACGGCGCTGAGGGCGGCTACTTGCAGTTGGCCGGCGCGATGTAGAAGTCCGTCAGCAGAGGGTCGGCTCCGTGAGGCTGGAGGCTGGCCGGCTGGAGGACGGCGGTGCCCAGCTCCTTGCAGAGCTCCTGGCGCTGCGCGAGCGGCTTGCTGCGCACGCCTTCGGTGCCGGGATCGAGGTAGGCCGTGACGTAGCCGGAGGCGGAGATGTCGATGAGGTAACCGCGCTCCGGCAGCGGCGGCAGGATAGCCCGGTAGCGGCCGCTGGCGTCCGTCGCGGTCTCGAAATTCCCGTTGCTCTCGACGTCCGAGAGGGTGATCTTGCAGCGCGGGACCGGCTGCAGCGTGACCAAGTCGTAGACGAAGCCCCGCAGCTTCCACTCCTTGACCGGCTTGGTCTTCTTCGGCGGAGGCTGGTTGGCCTCCTTGACGACCGTGATGGCCGGCACCTCATCTTCTTCCTTCACGGGCGCCTTGACGGGCTTGACCGCGACGGGCTCGGGCGGCTTGGGCGTCACCGGCTCCAAGGCCGGCGCGGGCGCGGGCGCGGGCGCGGGCCGGGCGGCGGGGGGAGGGACGGTCGGCGCGGTCGTCTCCTCGCGGTAGACCCTCACGACGAAGAACCAGCCCAGGCCGATCGCGGCCGCCACGACCCCCGTGACGACCAAGGGGAGGGGGGACCAAGTCTGGGCCACCATCACCGACGGGGGGGCTTCCGATTCCTCTTCCGGGAACTCCCAAGGACAATTGGGGCAGACGCGCGCGTCGTCGGCGACCTCGGTCCGGCAGGAAGGACAGCGCTTGGACATAAGCCGAGGATAGGATAGCAGATTTTCGCGCGGCGGTGCGCCCGCTCTCAGCGCGGCGCGGCCGGCTCGGGCCGCGCCAGGGCCGCCTCGGCCATGCGGCGGTAGCCCGCGTCCTTGCTCGTGTCCCGGATCTCGCGGTAGAGGTTCCGGGCCTTGCCCCGCTGCCCGGCCCGGACATAGAGCACGGCCACCAGATGCTTGACCATCACGGGGCAATCGGGAGCGCGCAGGACCGGCTCCAGTCGGCTGATGACGCCCTGCGGGTCGCCGCGGCGATGGAACCCGATGGCCGCGACATAGGCCTGGTACTCGGAGTTGCGGGGATCCCGGCTGCGGGCGTAGTCCAGAAGCCGCAGGGCCTCCTCCGGCCGGTTCAGGTTGAAGGCCAGGGCCCCGGCCGCCAGCAGGGCCGCGTAGCTGAACGAAGGGTCCGCGTCCAGGATGCGCAGGGCGCGGGGACCCAGCTCAGGGTAGCTCCCGCCGCCCCAGGAGAGTTCCGGATGGGCGGGGTCGAAGGGGTCGTGGCCCTCGTGCTCCTCATGGGCCTCATGGCCTCCGCTTTCGGGCGTGCCATAGTAGATGAGCATCCGCACCAGGCCCAGGTCGGCCGCCAGCCGCCGCATGCCCAAGGAGAGCAGGGCCGCGGTCTCCAGGGCCGAGTCCGGGCCCAGGCTCTGCCGCAGAGGCCAGGGCGCCGGGCCCAGGCGCAGGCCGACGCCGTTGAGGAGCGCGCAGGCGGCGCAGGCGGCCAGCAGTGCCCGCAAGCTCAGAACTCCTTGCGCCGCAGAAGCGCCCAGGCCAAGGACAGCCAGACGGCCGCGTAGAGGACCGCGTAGACCAGAGCCCAGGCCAGTCCGGCCTCCGGCCCGGCCAGGGAGGCCGCGGAGACCCGGTCGCGCAGGTTGAGCAGCTGCAGATCCGGCACGACATAGGAGAGGGCGAAGAGAGGCACGACCGCGATCCGGGAGGCCCCGTGGGTGACGAGGAACCGGATCTCCGGGAGGAAATGGCCCAGCGTCCAGGCGATGCACGAGATGACCCCCGCGGTCAGGGCCGCGGAGGAGAAGATCGCCAGGAAGGTGGTCAGGGCGGCGGCGACCAGGACCTTCAGGTACGAGCCCAGGAAGGCCGCGGCGTAAGGCTCGGGGCCGCGCCAGCCCTTGGCCCACAGGACGCAGAGGTGGAAGGCCGACATGAGGACCATGGAAGTCAGCACCGAGAGCATCAGCCCCAGGAAGCGGCCCAGGAGGTACTCGCCGCGGCCCACCGGACGGGTCAGGATCAGATAGACGGTCTTGGCCTCCATCTCCCGCAGCACGATGGTGGCCGAGCCGTAGAGGGCGCCGGCCAGGCCCATGAGCTCGATGAAGCCC
>JAQUNT010000322.1 GCA_028717525.1 Elusimicrobiota bacterium | reverse complement strand
CCGCCTGAGCCGGCCCGGGCCTGCCGGCGGCCGGCCCTAAGGAAGTCCGTCCGGCCGGTCCCGGCGGAACTTCCGATACCGCCGGGGCCCGCCGCCGGCTCGGCCCGGCGCGCCGCCGGTTCGGCCCAGCGCGCCGGGGCCGCGGCCAGCCCGTTGGCCAGGGCCGCGGCCAGCCGGTCCTGGTACTCCGGGTCGGCCAGCCGCTCGGCCTCGGCCGGGTTGCTCAGGTAGCCGAGTTCGACGAGCACGCTGGGCGCGCCGGGGTTTTTGAGGACGTAGAACTCGGCGCGTCCCACGGACTGGATCGGCAGGCCGTCCTCGCGCAGGCTGCGCGCCAGCTGGACTCCCAGGGCGACGCCGGAGCGCGCCCGCTCTTTGGGCGGCGCGGGCAGAGGCGGGACTTTGCCGCGGCGGCGGTGCCTCCGGCCGACGCGGCCGCGCCCTTTGCCGTAGGCGTAGACCGTGATGCCGTGCGCGGCGCGCCCGCGCACCTGATTGGCGTGCAGAGAGATGAAGAGGCCGGCATCCCAGGCCGAGGCCTCCCGCACGCGGCCGTCCAGGGGGACGAACTCGTCGCAGTCCCTGGTCATGCGCACCGGCCCCAGCCCCAGAGCCTGGAGGCGGTCCCTGAGCTTGAGGGCCACCGCCAGGGCGATGTCCTTTTCGAACCGGCCCGAGACCGTCGCGCCCCAATCCCGGCCGCCGTGGCCGGCGTCGATGACGATGGGACGCTGGTCCGGCAGGGGCGCCCGGGGGGTCGCTACGGCGGGCGGCATCCTGACCGGGAGTTGGGTGGTCCGGCCGAAGGCCGGGGCCGGGGACAAGGCGAGCAAAAGGAACACGCCGAGACGGGCTCTGAGTTCCGCGATGGGGGCGGTCCTCCGGAAGCGAGCGTTCCTCGGCGCGAAGGCTACTATATAGCAGGCCGGCCCAGAATTGTCAAGGCCCAGGCCGGGCCGCGGGGACTCAGCGGGCCAGGGGCTTGAAGGTCTTCAGACAGCGCAGGTAGTCCTCGCGGAAGTCCAGGTAGACATCCCGCGCGGACGAGAGCCTGACCAGATAATAGTTGCGCCCGCTGGGGATGACCGCCACGTAGTGGTGGATCTGCGCCTCCGCGGCCGGCAGCCGCTCCAGGGGCAAGACCCGCGTCTCCACCACCTCGAAGAGGCGGGCCAGCAGGCCCTCCACGCGCATGGGGGTGACCGCGGTGGCGCTGCGCTTGGTGTCCTTGTCAGAGCGGCGCATCTCCTCTACGGCCTGCTTGGCCTCGACGTAGCCGGGGCCGCCCTTCTCGACCCAGCGCACGGAGAGGCCGGCGCGGTAGGTCCCGGCCGGGTTGTCCGGCCCCAGCAGGCGCACCACGGGCCCCAAGGCATCCTCGGTCTCGAAAGCCTGCCAGCCGCGGGGAGCCTCGCAGGAGAACAGGTGCGAAGGCGCCAGGTAGTGCACGTGATCGGCCTTGGGCTCCCGGCCTCCGGCGGGCCCCGTCTCCTGGGCCCGCGCCGGCGCCGCGCAGGACAGCGCCGCCCAGAGTAGCAGGCTATTCCTTGTCCACATGGGATTCCCTTTCCTGGCGCAGATGCTTCTCCGCCTCCACGGCCTCGGCCAGCATGGCCCCGGACTTGGGCAGCGCGGCCATCTCGGAGGCCCATTCCGGCCGGCACAGGGACTTGGGCGCCGGCTCCGCCGGGGCTGCCGCGGCCGCGGCGCGCGCCGCGGCCAGGCTCTCAGCGGAGAAGAGCCCGGAGGCCTCGTAAGCATCCAGGTCCGCGGCCCGAGCCTGCCGGGCCGAGGCGTCGCGGTAGGCCGCCTCCGCCGCCGCGGCCGGCACGCAGTCGCGCAGGGCGCCGCGGTCGAATTCCGAGATCGCGGCCAGGTCGACCTTGCGCGGATCCACGGTCCCGTTGCGGCCGGCGGACAGCTCCAGGATCAGCATGTCGTGGTAGGCCGCGGGCTGGGCGAGCCACTGGCGGTAGGCCGCGCGCCGCGGCGGGTCCAGGAAGGCGTCGTTGCCCCGCGCCGAGGCCAGCGCGTCGTAGAAGAGCCATTGCGCGGTGCGGGCCGCGAACTCCACGGCATAGGGCGAGGCGTCCCAGGCGCGCAGGCGGGAATCCAGGCGGATCAGCTCGGCCAGGAGCGCCCCGGCCTGGGCCTCGGGAGTGAAGGAAGCGCGGCGGCTGCCGTCCGCGTACACGGAGGCCTCCCCCCAAGGTCCGCTCTCCTGTCTCTGGGGCGCGGCCTCGGCCTGCAGGGCCTGCAGGGCGGGGACGGACAGCCCAGCCTCGGAGTAGACCTTGGCGGACCTGGGCAGGACGGCGGTGGTCTTGCCGAAGAACAGCCGGGACTTCTCCACCAGCACCACCCCGTCGTTGAGCGCGATGGCCGGGGATCCATCCGCCCCGACGATGAGGCGGCTGTAGGTCCGGTCTCCGGCCTGGTCGGGGTCGATGACGATCCGGGGCAGGTCCGCCATCACGTCATTGAGGACGCGGTTGCGCGCGAACGAGGCCCGCTCCGAGATGAGGCGCAGCAGGGCCTTGACCTCGCGGCCGTAGGGCGCTTCCTCCAGGAACTTCTCGAAGGCCGCGGCCGTCACCTCGCCCAGGGGCAGTTCCGCGCCCGATCCCGGAACGAAGGCCGCCGGCGGCGGGGCGGGCGGCGGGACGGCCGCGGCCGTCGCCGCGACGACCGCGGGGACGGGGGCCACCACGGCTGGCGCTGGCGGAGCCGGCGCAGGCGCCGGTGCGGGGGCAGTGGCGGGCTGGGGTGCCGCCGCGGGCGCCGCGACGGCAGGCTTGGGCGCGGCCGCTGGTGCTGTTGCCGGAGCTGCCGCGGCCGGCGCGGCAGGCACCGGGGCCGCCGGAACGATGACCGCCGGAGCCGATCCTGATGTGGGTGCGGCGACGACCACAGGCGCCGCGACGGCAGGCTTGGGCGCGGCTGCTGGCGCCGGCGGTAAGGAGGTCCGTCCCGCCGGTGCCTGCGGAATTTCCGATACCGCAGGCGCGGCCGGGGCTGGTGCGGGGAGAGGAGCCTCCTCCGTCGGGACGATCGGCGCTTCCTGGTCCTTGAGCTCCGGCTCAGCGAGGACCTCCTTGGGCAGAGGGACCAGGTCCATGAGCTCGAGTTCCTGCAAGGTGAAGTAGCTCCGGAAGTTCTTGCGCGTCTTGCGGTTGAACACCGCCCAGTTGTCCTTGACGATCTTGCGGATGGACTCGCGCTCTTCAAGGGTGAGCTTCTTCTCGCCCTCGCTGCGGTTGAGGATGATGTTGATCTGCAGCAGGGCCTTGAGCCGCTGCCCGCCCTCCAGCCTCTGGATGACGAAGGGCATGTCCGCGCGCGCCACGGGCTGGAAATCCGCCGGAGCCAGGACCGCGCCGTCCTCCCGGATCTGGTACTTGTTCTGCAGGAGCAGCTGGGCCTGCGGCTCGGTCAGAGGCTCGGTCTTGGCGTTGTAAGGGGCGGCCTGCAGAGAGCCGGCGCAGAGGACCAGCAGCAGACCGGATATCATGGGCGCAGTGTACATTTTCGCGATTATACAAATATTGCATAATCCCCCAATGTCCGACGGAGCGGAATCCGCGGCCGCCCAGCTCGTATTCCCGGGCTTCCAGTTCGGCCGGGACGACCCGCGGCGCGCCGTCTCTTTGGTCAAGGCCGGGGTCGGCGGCTTCTGCCTCTATAAAGGGAAGGCCCGCCAGGTCGCGGCCTTCACGGCCCGGCTCCAGGCCCTGGCGCGGGCCCCCCTGCTCTTCTGCGCCGACTACGAGGACGGGGCCGCCTCGCACTGCGCGGGCACCACCGCCCTGCCCACCAACATGGGCATCGCGGCTTCCGGCCGCGCCGAGCTGGCGCGACTGAAGGCCGAGCTCACGGCCGATGAGGCCCTGGCCCTGGGCGTGCGCTGGGTGCTGGCCCCGGTGGTGGACCTCGCCGTGGAGCCGGACAACCCGATCGTCAACGTCCGCGCCTTCGGGGCCGACCCGGCCTTGGTCACCCGCCTGGCCCGGGCCTACCTCGCCGGGCTGCGCTCCCGGCGCGTCCTGGGCTGCCTCAAGCACTTCCCCGGGCACGGCCGCACGGTGCGGGACTCGCACCTCGAGCTGCCCCTGGTCGCCGCCCCCCGCGGCCTCCTGGAGC
>JAQUNT010000321.1 GCA_028717525.1 Elusimicrobiota bacterium | reverse complement strand
GGACTTCAACGTGGACTTCAGCGGGCGCCAATGGAAGGTGGAGAGCATGCGCCTGCTCTCCGATTCCGCCCCCGCCCGCACGCCCCGGCGCAAGGCCCCGGCTCAGCGGCGCCCGCCGGCGCCGGCCGCCCAGCCGGACTGATCAGCGCAGGGCCAGCAAGGTCAGCTCGAAGACCAGGATCGCGGGGACGGCCAGGGCGCACTGGGAGAACACGTCCGGCGGGGTGAGCACCCCGGCCACCACGAAGGCTCCCAGATAGACGTAGCGCCAGCGCTCGCGCAGGGTGCGGCGCGAGACCACTCCCATGCGGTTGAGCAGGATCAGCACGATGGGCAGTTGGAACACGCCCCCGAAGGCCAGGGCCAGGCCGGCCACGAAGCCCAGGTAGCCGCTCAAGGTCATCAGCGGCCGTATCTCGTCGCTGCCGAAGGCCAGCAGGAATCTCATGGCCGCCGGCACCACCGCGAACGCCGCCAGCGCCGCTCCCAGTACGAAGAGCAGATAGGAAGCGGCCGCCAGGACGAAGGCCAGCCGGCGCAGGCCCGGGCTGAAGGCCCGGGCCACGAACAGCCAGACCTGGTGCAGGATCAGGGGCAGGGCGGCCAGCAGGCCTGTGAAGGCCGCGGCCTTGAGCCGGACCATGAAGGCCTCGGTGGGCAAAGTGAAGACCACGCCGCCCACCCCACGGGCCAACCAGGACAACAGCCGGCCGGAGATCCCCCAGCAGACCGCGGTCCCCGCGGCCCAGAAGCAAAGGCAGTAGATGAGCCTGCGGCGCAGCTCGACCAGATGGTCGACCAGCGGCTCGGCGGGGTCGCGGGCGTTCTCCATCAGAAGAGGTATTGGCAGGCGTGGTGCTCTTCCTTGCCCGGGCTCCAGGGCAAGGTCACGATCCGGATTCCCAGCCGGCGCACCGCCGCCTCGGTGGCCGCGTCCGGCAGCCTCTGGTCGTAGCCCAGGGCCAGGATGTCCGGCCGCTCCCGGAGCAGGCTGTCCGCGAAGCTCCGGGCCGAGCCCACCTTCACCTGGTCGGCCAGGCCCAGTCGGCGCAGGCTGGCCAGGCGCTGACGGGCGGGCACGGCGTTCGGCTTGTGGTTGTGCGCGTCGTGGGCCAGGACCACGACCAGCCGGCCGCCCAGGGCCCGGGCCAGGCGCAAGGTGCGCAGGTGGGCCTTGTGGACGCGGTTGAAGCAGCCGGCCACGAACACCGTCGTCTGGGGCTTGTTCACGGCCCAGGATTCTATCATTTTGATAAAATAACCCGATGGCGGTGGACGCGCGCTTCGTGCTGACCGGGGCCAAGCGGGTCTTCGACTCGCGGCCCATGTACGCGCAGCTCATGGTCACCGAGGACTGCAACCTCCGCTGCGCCTACTGCGACGAGTACCAGGCGGCGGCGCCCCTGCCCCCGCTCGACGAGCTCAAGCGCCGCATCGACATCCTCGACCGCCTGGGCGTCCAGGTCTACGACCTCCTGGGCGGCGAGCCCCTGCTGCACCCGGGCATCGCGGAGCTCGTGCGGCACTCCAAGTCCAAGCGCGGCGGCTCCAACCTGGTCACCATCATCAGCAACGGCTTCCTGCTCAAGGAAGAGACCGTGCGCGCGCTCAACGCGGCCGGGCTCGACTTCATGCAGGTCTCGGTGGACTCCATCGAGCCCACGAGCCTGTCCCAGAAGGCGCTCAAGACCCTCCTGCCGCGCCTCCAGATGCTGGCCAAGGAAGCCCGCTTCCAGGTCGAGGTGCAGACCGTGCTCAACGAGGCGACCCGGGCGGACTACGGCCGGTTCCGGGAGCTCCTCAAGGACCTGCCTTTCGCCTTCGGCTTCTCCATCATGCACGGCCGCGGCGGCCGCATCGCCATCCAGGGCGAGGAGTACCTCGCCTTGCTGGAGAAGTACGGGGTCTTCGAGGGCGTGAACTTCTACGGCCAGCACCTGCGCGAGATGCTCCAAGGCGACTTCTCCAGGCCCTGGGAGTGCCTGGCCGGGCTCAAGTTCCTCTACGTCAACGGCCACGGCGAGGCCCAGTGGTGCGGCCAGCAGAGGGAGTGCCGGCGCAAGCTGGAGGACGTCGACCTGGCCT
This sequence comes from Elusimicrobiota bacterium, assembly GCA_028717525.1. Classification (GTDB taxonomy): domain Bacteria; phylum Elusimicrobiota; class Elusimicrobia; order UBA1565; family UBA9628; genus UBA9628. Next base: position 2,066 of record JAQUNT010000321.1, on the reverse strand, counting down.
GGCTGCGCTCCAACCGCCGCCACAAGCCCTGCGAGCCGGGCTGCGCCTTGGGCTGCGTGCGCCTCATCTCCGCCACCTTGGGCGAGCCCTTCAAGAGCCTGGGCGCCAGCCTGTCTTTGGCCCTGGGCTTGGGCCAGCGCCGCAAAACCTAGTCGGCGTCCTTGACAGGGCCCGGCCAGTCATATAGACTTTGAGTGTCCGCAAGCTCGGATTGAGTCAACTCCAGCGACTTTCTATAGGAGAACCTGTGAAAAGAACATTAGCACTGACGATGGCGGCGATGGTTCTGTCCTCCGCGGCCTACGCACTCGGGGCCAGCGATCCGAACGCCGGCTGCGGCTGGGGCACCAGCGCCTTCGAAGGGAAGACGGACAAGAAGCTCTACGCCCTCTTCGCGGCGACGACCAACGGCACGTACACACAGACCTTCGGGATCAGCTCCGAGACCGCCGGCTGCACGGTCAAGGGCGGCTGGGTGAAGAACGAGAAGAAGGCCGCGGTCTTCGCCGAGGTCAACCTGCAGAAGATCTCCAAGGAGATGGCGCAAGGCGGCGGCGAGTACGTCACCGCTTTGGCCACGCTCCTGGGCTGCCAGGACGAGACCGCCAAGCAGACCTTCATCAAGGTGACTCAGAAGAACTACGAGTCCATCTTCACGACGGCCAACATCGACTCGGCCACCATGCTCCGGAACGTCCGGAACATCATGGCCGCCGACCCGACCCTGGCTGTCCTCTAAGACCGACCGGGCTCGAAGTCGAAGCACGCGGGCGGGACGCCCCTGCGGCGTTCCGCCCGCGTCGCTTTCAACATGCGCGCACTCCTAGGCGGGATACTGCTCGGGCTGTGGTGCCTGACGGCCGCGCGCGCGGCCGTCGCGCAGGAGACCTCCTACCGCGGCGAGCTCATCAGCCGCTCGCGCGAGCTCAAGCTCTCCGAACAGCGCCGCTGGCGCAGGCTCCTGCATTACCAGGAGCGCGGCCGCGGCTGGCGCAGCGAGGCCGACGGGGAGAAGTTCTTCCTCTCCCCCCGCGGCCGGACCGAGCCCCAGGCCGAGCTCGAAGCGACCATCACGGCCTTCTTCGAGCCCCAGCCGGCGGAGCCCAAGGCCCAGCACCCCCAGTGCCGCTTCCCGGCGCGCTACGCCTGGCTCAAGGACCGGCTGGCCTTCGACCGGCAGCGCCTGCCGGAGCGCCCCTGCCCCGCCTACCAGGCCTGGCGGGAGGCCATCGGCGCCCAGGCCGTGTCCCTGGTCTTCGCCGACGCCTTCCTGGGCAACCCCTCCTCCATGTACGGCCACACCTTCCTGCGCCTGCACCGGCGGGCGGACGGAGGGGGCGACGCCCTGCTCGACTACACCCTCAACTTCGAAGGCATCCCCAACACGGACAACGTGCTCCTCTACACCCTGCGCGGGGTCTACGGGGGCTTCCGGGGGGAATTCTCGCTGCAGCCCTTCTATCTGAAGACGCAGGAGTACAGCAACCTGGAGTGCCGCGACCTCTGGGACTACCCCCTCGACCTCTCCCCGAGGCAGATCGACGCCTTGCTCCAGCACGCCTGGGAGATGGGCAGCACGCACTTCGACTACTACTTCTTCACCAAGAACTGCTCCTACCAGCTGCTGACTTTGCTGGAGGCCGCGGACGACTCCCTGGAGGCCAGCGCGCGCTTCCCCTTCGCGGTCATACCGGGCGATACGGTGCGCGCCCTCATGTCCCGGCCGGGGCTGGTGGGACAGCCCCGCTACCGTCCCTCCTTCGTGACCGAGCTCAAGGCCCGGCGCGCTCGCCTCTCGGAAGGCGAGCGGGCCGCGGCCGCGAGGCTGGGCGGCGGGGCCGACCCCGCGGACCCGGCGGTGCTGCGGGCCTCCCCCCCGGCGCGCCAAGCCTTGGTCCTCGACTCGGCCCACGACTACCTGCTCTACCGCGCCGGCTTCTACATGAAGCCCAGCACCGCGACGGCCGCGGCCGAGCACGCCCTGCTCGTGGCCCGCGGGCGCCTGGGAGAGCCCCCCCAGCCCCTTGCGGTCCCGGCGCCGCGGCCTCTGGAATCCGGACATGACA
>JAQUNT010000320.1 GCA_028717525.1 Elusimicrobiota bacterium | reverse complement strand
TAGCAGGAAAGCTGGGAGGCCGCCGCGCGATAGGCCTCCAGGGCCTTGGGCGACGGGCCCAGGGAGCTCTCGTTGGAGCACAGGCGCACGATCTCCTTCAAGCCCAGCTCCCGGCGGATCTGCTCGCTGGGCTGCTCCGGCGCGAAGGGGGTCACCCCCCGCAGACTGCGTTTGGGCAGGACTTCCATCAGGCCTCCAGCCAGAGGCAGGCCAGCATCTGCCCGCAGAGCGGACCCCGGCCGCCTTCCCGGCGCCAGGAGAAGTAGCGGCCGGCCCCGCAGATGGTGCAATCCGGCGAGACCGCGACGCTGCCCAGGCCGGCCGCGGCCAACTGGGCCCGGGCCTCGGCGCCCAGGTCCAAAAAGGTCTCCCCCCCGCTCAAGCGCAGGCTGTCCCGGCGGAAGCGCTGCGCGACCTCGGGGCCGACCCGGTAGCAGCAGGCTCCGGCATGAGGCCCCACGGAGGCCTCCAGGTCGCCCGGGCGGATGCCGAAGGACCGCGCGAACTCCTCCACGGCGCGGCCGAGGATCCCGGCCTCCAGGCCGCGCCAGCCGGCGTGGAAGACTCCCGCGGCCCTGCCGGACCTCTCCCAGACCCAGACCGGCAGGCAGTCGGCCACGACCACGCCGACCGCGGCGCCCGGCCGGTCGGTCAGCCAGCCGTCGGCGCGCGGATGCACGCCGCCCAGGCCGACATCAGGAGATGCGTTGTCGGTCTGGGCCCCCTGGAGGACGACCAGGCCCTTGCCGTGCACCTGCCGCAGGAGGCGCGCGTCGGGCTCCGGGGCCCCGGCCTGGGCCAGGGCCTCCCGGCGTTGCCGGGCGCAGCGCATGTCGCCCAGGGCCCTGGTGGTGAAGACGCAGCGGACCCGGCCGGACTCCAGACGGCGCAGGCCCGCGGCCGAGGCTCGCAACTCAGACGACGGCATTGACCGGAGCCGCCTTCGACTCCTGCGTCTGCGGCTTGGGCAGCGAGGACTCCAGGAGCTTGGGCTTGGGGTCCAGCTTGGGCGCGCGGCGCAAGGGCCGGACCCACTTGGTGAAGCTGGAGGGCTTGAGCGAGTACTCGTGCACCAGGCGCGCCACCTCGGAGATGGGGCGGAACTCCTCCCACTTGATGCGCAGGATGCGCACCCCGGCCTGCTCCATCTCGGAGATGAAGGCCTCGTAGTTCTCCTTCAGGGCGCGCAGGTAGTCCAGGTTGATGGTCTGCTCCATGACCCGGCCCCGGGCGTGGATGCGCCTGATGGCCGTCTCCGGGTTGACGTCGAGGTAGATGAGCAGTTGGGGGAAGACCAGCTCGCGCAGGACCATGTTGTCGAAGAGGTCGAGGTAGGTGTTGTAATCCATGTCCGTGATGATCTTCTCGGGGTGCTGGTTGAGCATGCGCGCGAAGATGGTGTCCTCCCAGATGGTGCGGTCCTGCACCACGCCCCGGATCTTGCCCAAGGAGATGCGCGTGATGAACTCGCGGTGCTGGCGGAAGCGGTGGTTCAAGAGCCAGACCTGCATCATGGTCCCGTAGCCCTTCATGTCGTGGTAGAAATGCTCCAGGTAGGGGTTGCCGTCCACCTCCTCCAAGATGGCCTCGAAGTTGAGCGCCTTTGCCAGATCCGTGGTCAGGGTGGATTTGCCCACCCCGATGGTCCCTGCGATCCCGATGTATCCCTCGGCGAACATGTCGCGATCCTCCTCGGCGTTTTATCCCGGCGTCAGCCCGGCTTGATCTCCTGCTCGATGCCGCGCAGCGCGAGCTTGAGGTCATCCGCGCTCGTGGCGGCCTCCATCACGTCCTCTTCCTTGACCAGCCCGTCCCTGAACAGCTTGACCAGCGACTGGTTGAAGGTCTGCATGCCGTAGAACTGGCCCTTGGCCGTGGCCTGGCCGATGGCGGTGGCGTTGTTCTCCTCGATGTTCTTCTTCACGTGGGGAGTCACGATCATGATCTCCACGGCCGGCACGCGGCCGCCCTTGATGCAGGGCAGCAGCCTCTGGCTGACCACGGCCTTGAGGCTCTCCGCGAGTTGGATGCGCATGAGGGCCTGCTGGTGCGGCGGGTAGAGGTCGATGATGCGCGTGATGGTCTGGATGGAGTCGCTGGTGTGCAGGGTGCCGAAGACCAGGTGCCCGGTCTGGGCCGCGGTCAGGGCCGCCGAAGTCGTCTCCAGGTCGCGCATCTCGCCGACCAGGATGACGTCCGGGTCTTGGCGCAGGGCCATCTTGAGCCCCTGGGCGTAGGTCTCGGTGTCCTCGCCGATCTCGCGCTGGCTGACGATGGCCTTCTTGTCCTTGTGCACGAACTCCAGGGGGTCCTCGATGGTGATGATGTGCACGGGCCGGTTCTCGTTGATGTAGTCCACCATGGCGGAGAGGGTCGAGGACTTGCCCGAGCCCGTGATGCCGGTGACCAGGACCAGGCCCCGGCTGTTGTCCGCGATCTTCTTCATGGTGGCCACGGGCAGGCGCAGGTCCGAGAAGGTCGGCATGGTGGTGGGGATGAAGCGGATGGCGACCGCCACCCTCTGGCGCTGGTGGTAGGCGTTGACGCGGAAGCGCGCCACCTCCCCGGCCTGGAAGCCGAAGTCCACCTCGCCGCGCTCCTGCCAGAGCCTCTGGCCCCGCTTGGTCATGATGGTCGCGAGCATCGCCTCCACCTCGGCCGCGGAGATGGCCTCGGGGGCGACGGTCTGGAGATCGCCGTCCACCCGGATGTAGGCCGGCCCGCCGGCGCGGATGTGCAGGTCGCTGGCCCGCTTGTTGATCATGGTCTGGAGCAGTGTTTGTAGGTCCATGGCACCTCAGGAATCGCCTAGCAGTTTCAGCTTCCTGGTCTTCAGCCTCAGGAAGGCGGGCTTGGCCCAGTCCTCGGGCCCCGACGCGGCCTGCCGGACGTCGGGCTGGACGCCCGGAGCCAAGCCCTGGTAGCGCGCGGCCAGGGTCCCCGGCCGCAGGCCGGAGCGCGGCGAGCGCCGCCCCGGGCGCAGCGCCGGGAAGCCCGTGGCGACGACCGTGATCCGGATGCAGCCGCCGAGATCCTCGTCGAAGCCCTTGCCCACCTTGACCTTGGCCTCGGGGCTCACCTGGGGCTGGATGTATTTCATCACATCGTCCAGCTCGTTCAGGGTCAGAGTGGATTTGCGGCCGGTGATGTTGACGATGAGGCCCTTGGCCCCGGTGATGTCCACGTTCTCCAACAGCGCGGAGGTCACCGCCTCCTTGGCCGCGCGCACGGCCCGGTTGGAGCCCTCGGCCTCGCCCATGCCGATGAGAGCCTCGCCGGCGTCCTTCATGATGGCGCGCAGGTCGTTGAGGTCCATGTTGATGGTGCCCGGGGTGGTGATCACGTCGGAGAGGGACTGCACCGCCTTGCGCAGCACGTCGTCGGCCCGGCGGAACGCCTCGTCGGAAGGGGTGTTGGCCTCCACCACGTCGAAGAGCCGGTCGTTGGGGATGACCAGCAGGGTGTCCACGCTCTGGCGCAGCTCCTGGATGCCGTTGTCCGCCAAGGTGGCGCGCAGCATGCCCTCGAAGCGGAAGGGCCGCGTGACCACGCCGATGGTGAGCGCCCCGGCGTCCTTGGCCAGCTTGGCCGCGACGGGGGCCCCGCCCGTGCCCGTGCCGCCGCCCATGCCCGCGGTCACGAAGACCATGTCCGCCCCGGCGAGCGCCTCTTTGAGCTGGAGCTCGGACTCCTGGGCGGCCGCGCGGCCCTTGGCCGGGTCGCCGCCCACGCCCAGGCCCTTGGTCACGGCCTCGCCCAGCTGGATGCGGACCTCGGCGCGGCTGCGGCGCAGGTCCTGGGCGTCGGAGTTGGCCGCGATGAGCTCCACTCCCCGCAGGCCGGCGTCGACCATGCGGTTGACGGCGTTGCCGCCGGCCCCGCCCACGCCGATCACCTTGATGACCGCGCGGCTGTCCTTGAAGTCCTCGGAGATCTCGATCTTCACACCAGGTCCTCGAAGATGGCGGTGAGCTTGCGCACCAAGGGCGACTTCTTGCGCGGGGTCAGGCGCGCGACCCCGGTGCCCCAGCGCGAGCCGTTGGCGAAGGTCAGCAGCCCCAGCGCCGTGGCGTAGACCGGGCTGAACCACTTCTCGTCGCCGCAGACCTGCTCGGGATGAGCCATGCCCATGCGCGTCTGCAGGCCCAGGATCTCCTC
>JAQUNT010000319.1 GCA_028717525.1 Elusimicrobiota bacterium | reverse complement strand
AAGAGGTGCCCTTCGTCGCCGCCCAGGAATCCGTGGAGGGGTCCGATTCCGCGGTGCGTTTGAGCTCGGCGGCGCGCTAGGGAGGGGCTCGATGCTCTCGAGATTCTTCCTGAAGCGTCCGGTTTTCGCCTGGGTCGTCGCCATCGTCATGATGGTGGTGGGGCTGCTGGCCATCCACAACCTGCCCATATCCCAGTACCCGCCCGTCGCGCCGCCGTCCATCGCCATCGACACCGCGTACCCCGGGGCCACAGCCGAGACGGTGGAGAACAGCATCACCCAGATCATCGAGTCGAAGATGACCGGCTTCGACGACATGCTCTATCTCAACGGCACCAGCGACTCGTCCGGAGCGTCGCGCATCGAGCTGTTCTTCAAGCCGGGGACCGATCCGGACCTGGCCTGGGCCAAGGTGCAGAACAAGCTCCAACTGGCCATGACCAGCCTGCCCGAGGTAGTCCAGCGCTCGGGAGTCAAGGTCAGCAAGTCGACCAAGAACTTCCTGCTCATCGTGGGCTTGGTCTGCGAAGACGGCAGCCTGGACAAGGACGACCTGCTGGACTACGCCCAGTCGAACCTTGAGAAGGTGATAGCGCGCGTGCCCGGGGTCGGCGAGGTCCAGACCTTCGGATCGCAGTACGCCATGCGGATATGGCTCAACCCGGCCAAGCTCACCGACTACCGCATGAACGTGGATGACGTGGTCGCGGCGCTGCGGGCCTACAACGTGGAGGTCTCCGCCGGACAGTTCGGCGCGTGGCCCGCGGTGAAGGGCCAGCGCCTCAACGCCCCCATCCTCGTCCAGAGCATGCTCAGGACCCCGGAGGAGTTCGCTTCCATCCCCGTCCGCGTCAACCCCGACGGCTCCACCGTCCGGGTCCGGGACGTGGGACGCGCCGAGCTGGGCGCTGAGGTCTACGATGTATTCGCCCTTTACAACGGCATGCCCAGCGGGGGCCTGGCCATCCGCCAGGCGCCCGGAGCCAACGCCCTGGATACCGCCGACGCAGTCAAGGCCAAGCTGGCGGAGATGAGCCGCGACTTCCCGCCCGGCATGAAGGTCGTCTATCCCTATGACACCACCCCCTTCATCCGCGTGGCCATCAAGGAGGTGGTCAAGACCCTCCTCGAGGCCATCGTGCTGGTCTTCCTCGTCATGTGGCTGTTCTTGGGCAACATCCGGGCCACCTTGATCCCGACCATCGCGGTGCCGGTGGTCCTGCTGGGCACCTTCGCCGTTCTGGGCGCCTTCGGCTTCTCCATCAACATGCTGACCATGTTCGCCATGGTCCTGGCCATCGGGCTTCTCGTCGACGACGCCATCGTGGTCGTGGAGAACGTGGAGCGCATCATGGGCGAGGAAGGCCTTCCGCCCATGGAGGCCACCGCCAAGTCCATGGACCAGATCACCAGCGCCTTGATCGGCATCGGGCTGGTGCTGGCGGCGGTCTTCGGCCCCATGGCCTTCTTCGGGGGCTCCACCGGCATCATCTACCGGCAGTTCTCCGTGACCATCGCGGCCGCGATGCTGCTCTCCGTGGTCGTGGCCCTGATCCTGACGCCGGTGCTCTGCGCGAAGCTCCTCAAGCCGGTCAAGGCGGGGCACGATGCGGCCGAACTCGCCCACCCTCTCCTGCGCCCGTTCCTTTCATGGTTCAACCGGAGCTTCTGCGGGCTCCGGGACCGGTACGTCCGAATCGTCGGCGGCATCCTGTCCCGGAGACGGCGCGCCCTGGCGGTCTTCACCCTCATCGTCGCGCTGATGGCTCTCCTCTTCCTCAGGATGCCCAAGGGCTACATCCCGGACGAGGACCAGGGCATGCTCCTCGCCCAGATCATACTGCCGACCGGCGCGACCTTGGAGCAGACCGGGACGGTGGCGGACCAGGTCCGGCGCTATTTCGAGGAGACCGAGAAGGATGCCGTGGAGTCCTGCATGATGATATTGGGCATAGGCTTCTCCGGCCGGGCCCAGAACAACGGCATGGTGTTCATCCGGCTGAGGGATTGGGACCTGCGCGCCAAGGCCCGCCTGCGGGCGCAGGCCGTGGCCGGCCGGGCCATGAGGGCGCTCTCCGACATCCGCAGCGCCTTGGTCTACACCTTCGCGCCCCCGGCCATGCCCGAGATCGGCACGGCCATCGGCTTCGATTTGCAGTTGCTGGACCGCGTCGGCCACGGCCACGAGGCCCTGACGGCGGCCCGCAACCAGCTCCTCGGTATGGCCGCCCAGGACAAGCGGCTGAGGTCGGTCAGGCCCAACGGCCTGGAGGACGTCCCGGAGTACCGCATCGACGTGAACTGGGAGAAGGCGGGCGCCATGAGCCTGCCCATCTCCTCGATCCATACCGCCTTGTCCGCCAACTTCGGCAGCTACTACGCCAACAACTTCATCCAGGGCGGCCGCGTGAAGCGCGTCTTCGTGCAGGCCGACGCCCCCTACCGCATGCAGCCCAAGGATTTCGAGGGAATCCACGTGCGCAATGCCCTGGGGAGGATGGTCCCCTTCTCCTCGTTCGCCAGCCCCCGCTGGACGACCGGCCCCTCGCGGCTGGAGCGCTTCAACGGCTTCTCGGCCATGAACATCTGGGGCGAGCCGGCGCAGGGCTACAGCTCCGGCGACGCGATGCAGGCCATGGAAGAGCTGGTCGCGAGGCTTCCGCAGGGGTTCGGCTTCGACTGGGCCGGACTCTCCTACCAGGAGCGGATGTCCAGCTCCCAGGCGGGGCCGCTCTACCTATTCTCCATCCTGGTGATCTTCCTTTGCCTGGCGGCGCTCTACGAGAGCTGGACCATCCCGTTCTCGATCCTGCTGGCCCTGCCGCTGGGCGCTATCGGCGGCGTCATCGCCTCCTCGCTGCGGGGGCTTCCCAACGACGTCTACTTCCAGATCGGGCTGCTGACGACGCTGGGCTTGACCACCAAGAACGCCATCTTGATCGTGCAGTTCGCCAAGGAGAGGGTCGAAGTAGGCCAGGGGCTCGTCGAGGCGACGCTGGAGGGCGCCAAGCTCAGGCTGCGCCCCATCCTGATGACCTCCTTGGCCTTCGGCTTCGGCGTCCTGCCCCTGGCCCTGGCCTCGGGCGCGGGAGCCGGGGCCATGAAGGCCATCGGCACCTCGGTGCTGGGGGGGATGATCACGGGCACGGCCCTCGTGGTCGTGTTCGCCCCGCTGTTCTACGTGCTCATTGAGAAGGTCTTCGGCCGCAAGGCCGCGGTCCGGGCGGCCGAGGGCGCGGGGCAAGGTCCGACCGGGGGGCGCTGAGATGAGCGGCAAGGGGCTGCTTCTGCTGGCCGTGCTCGCCTTGGCCGGCGGCTGCACCATGGCCCCCAAATACGCCAAGCCGCAGGCCCCGGTCGCCGCTGGCTGGCCGACCGGGCCAGCGTACGACGGGGTCCAGACATCCACCGGCGCCCCGGCGGCCGCGGACCTGCAGTGGCGGGAGTTCTTCGTCGACGAGAAGCTCCGGCTGGCCATCGAGGCCGCTCTGCGGAACAACCGCGACCTGCGGCTGGCCGCCCTGAACGTGGACCTGGCGCGGGCGCTGTACGGCATAAAGCGCGCCGAGCTGTGGCCCGCGGTCGACGCGGTCGGCAGCGGGCTCAAGCAGCGGGTCCCCGGCGACCTGTCGAGCACCGGGCAGGCGAGGACCTCCGAACAGTACGGCGTCAATCTCGGCGTCGCGGCCTGGGAGATCGACTTCTTCGGGAGGGTGCGCAGCCTGAAGCAGAGCGCCTTGGAGCAGTACCTGGCCACGGAGCAGGGCCGCCGCAGCGCTCAGATCCTGCTGGTGTCCTCGGTCGCCACTGCCTATCTGAGTCTGGCCGCCTACCAGGAGAACTTGGCGCTGGCGGAGCGCACGCTGGCGAGCCAGCAGGCCGCCTACGACCTTATCAAGCGCCGCCATGCGCTCGGCCTCGTCACCGACGTGGACCTCTATCGCGCCCAGACGCCGGTGGATATCGCCCGCCGGGACGCCGCCCTGCTCACGCAGACAGTGGCGCAGGGCAGGAACGCCTTGGACCTGCTGCTCGGCGTTCCGACGCCGGACGCGCTCCTGCCGTCCGACCTGGACAGCGTCGCCCCCCCGACGGAGATCTCGGCCGGGCTGTCCTCCGCCGTCCTCCTGCGGCGGCCTGACGTCTTACGGGCCGAGGGCCTGCT
>JAQUNT010000318.1 GCA_028717525.1 Elusimicrobiota bacterium | reverse complement strand
GGTTTTTGAGCTCGGCGAGCACGCGCTCTACCGCCAAAGCCACCTCGGAGTCCTTAAGGGTCCGGTCCGCGAGCCCGAAATGCAGGCGCACGGTCAGACTCTGTTGGCCCGCGGGAACGCCTGGGCCCGTGAACCTGTCCACGAGCTCCACGTCCTTGAGCCCGGCGGCCCCGGCTTCGCGCACAGCGGCGAAGACCTCCCCGCAGCGCACGGAGGCGGGGACCAAGAAGGAGAGGTCGCGGCTGGAGCCGGGGAAGAGGCTGTAGGCGGAGAACCGCGCCTTGGTTCCGTCCAGCCGGGCCAGCAGGTCGAGATCCAGCTCGAAGAGCGCCGCTTCCTCGCGCTCCAGGTCCCAGGCCCGGGCGGCTGCGGGATGCAGCAGGCCCACGGTGCCCAGCACTCCCTGGGCGTGGCTCAGGCGCAGGCTGGCGCGGGGATGGAAGAGGGGGTCCGCCGCGGAGGAGGAGCCGCCGAGGTCTCTCCACTGCCAGCCGGGGATGCCGGCGAGGAGTTCCGCGACCGCCCCCTTGGCGTCGTATAGGCCGAGCCGGCGGCCGCGCGGCGCGGTCCAATGCGGCGCCGCGGGACCCAGCAGCAGGCCCGCGGCCCGAGCGGTCTCCACGGCGCCGGCCGTAGGGTGATCCGTCCGGCCGGCACCTGCGGGACTTCCGATACCGCAGGCGCCCTGGCCCGAGGCGACATAGGTCTTGCCCAGCTCGAAGGGGCGGACCGAGTCCGCCCCGTTGTTGAGGTTGATGCGCGCGTTGTTGAGCAGGCCGACCAAGAGCGTGGGCCGCAGGTTGGCGTAATCTTCGGACAGGGGGTTCTTGACCCGCAGCAGGGGGGCCTTGAGGCGCGCCTGGGCGTAGAGCTTGTCCGAGATGAAATCGTAGTTGCAGGCCTCGCAGAAGCCCAGGGCGGCCAGGCGCAGGCGGGCGCGGTCGGCCAGGCTCTGGGAGGGCAGGCTCTGCGAGGGCTTGAGCGCCGCCGCGGGCAGGCGATAGGGGATCTTGTCGTAGCCCGCCAGCCGGGCGACCTCCTCGGCCAAGTCCCAGGCCGTGGCCAGGTCGTGCCGGTAGGACGGGGCGGTGAAGCGGACGGTCTCGCCTTCCTTCGCGAAGCCCGCGGATATGGATTTCAAAGCCGCCTCCACGGAGCCGGCTTCGAATGAGGAGCCCAGGATGGCGTTGATGCGGGCGCTGGTGACCGCTATGGGCGCCGGGGCCGCGGCCGGCGTCCGGCGGTCGAGGGGCTCGGACAGGCCGGCGCCTCGGCCGCAGAGCTTGAGGATGAGCTCGGTGGCGCGCAGGGAGGCCGTCCAGGCCGCTTCCGGGTCCGCGCCGCGCTCGAAGCGGTGGGAGGAGTCGGACTTGAGGCGCAGGGCCTGGGAGGTCCGCCGCACGGTCGGCGGGTCGAAGTAGGCGCTCTCCAGGAAGGCGCGCTTGGTCTTCTCCGTGACCCCCGTGTGCAGCCCTCCCATCACCCCCGCTATGGCCACGGGCTTCCGGGAGTCCGCGATGACCAGGCAGCGCTCGGTCAAGGCGTACTCCTTCTCGTCGAGCGCGATGATCTTTTCGCCGACCCTGGCGAAGCGCACCACGATGGAGCCTTCCAGCTTGTCCGCGTCGAAAGCATGCATGGGCTGGCCCACGTCCATGAGCAGGTAGTTGGTGATGTCGACCAGGGCGTTGATGGGACGCAGGCCCACGGATTCGAGCTTGGCGACCAGCCAGCCGGGGCTGGCTGCGATGGAGAGCCCTGCGAAGCTGCGCCCCACGTAGCGGGGGCAGGCCTGCGGCGCCTCCACCTTCACGTCGAGGCAGGGCAGGGACCCGGCGGGCAGCTGGACCGCGGGGGGAGGCTTGAGGGGCATGCGGAAATAAGCGGAGAGTTCCCGGGCCAGGCCCAGGTGCGAAAGGCAGTCGGCCCGGTTGGGGGTGATCTCGAGGTCGAGGATATGGTCGGTCTCCGCGAAGCCGGCGGCGACGTCCCGGCCGACCTCGGCGGAGGGGTCGAGCACCCAGATGCCGTCGGCCTCATCGCCCAGCCCCAGTTCCTTGCGCGAGCAGATCATGCCCTGGGACTCGACGCCGCGGATCTTGGAGCGCGTGATCTTGAACCCGCCGGGCAGGACCGCGCCCACGCGGGCCAAGGCGATCTTCTGGCCGGCGGCCACGTTGGGGGCGCCGCAGACCACGGAGTATTTGTCGCCGCCGACCTCCACCACGCACAGGGAGAGCCGGTCCGCGTTGGGATGCTTGTCCTTGGACAGGACGCTGCCCACCACCACGCCGGAGAAGGCCGGGCCGCGGGTCTCCAGCGAGGCCACTTCGAAGCCGAGCAGGGGCAGGCGCGCGGCCAGGTCCTGGGCCGGCAGGTCCAGGGGCAGGAACTCCTTGAGCCAGCTATACGAGACTTTCATCGAATTGTCTCAGGAAGCGCAGGTCGTTCTCGTAGAAGAGGCGCAGGTCCGGCACGCCCAGGCGCAGCATGGCCACGCGGTCCACGCCGATGCCGAAGGCGAAGCCGGACCAGGTCTCCGGGTCGTAGTCCACGGCTTTGAACACGTTGGGGTGGACCATGCCCGCGCCCATGATCTCGATCCAGCCGGACTGCTTGCAGATGGGGCAGCCCGCGCCGGAGCAGAAGATGCAGGAGGCGTAGACGTCGGCCGAGGGCTCGGTGAAGGGGTAGTAGGAGGGCAGGAAGCGGGTCTTGGTCTGGGGGCCGAAGAGCCGCTGCAGGAATGTCTGCAGGGTGCCCTTGAGGTCCGCGAAGGTGATGCCCTGGTCCACGGCCAGGCCTTCGACCTGGTGGAAGACCGCGGAGTGGGTGGCGTCCACCGCCTCGTGCCGGAACACGCGGCCCGGGCAGATGACGCGCAGGGGCGGCCGCGCGCTCTCCATGGTGCGGATCTGCACCGGGGAGGTGTGCGTGCGCAGCAGGAGGGGCACGTCCTGGAGGTAGAAGGTGTCCTGCAGGTCGCGGGCCGCGTGGTGCTCGGGGATGTTGAGGGCCTCGAAGTTGTGGCGCTCGTCCTCCACCAGAGGGCCCTCCGCCCAGGAGTAGCCCATGAGGCTGAAGATGGAGGACATCTCCTGCAGGGTCAAAGTCAGGGGGTGCAGGCGGCCGCGCGCCGGGGCGACGGCCGGCAAAGAGAGGTCCAGGTCGAGACTCTGCAGGGACGCCTCGTCGGCCGCGGCCTCCAGTTCGGCGCGGCGCCGGGCCACGAGGCCCTCGAGCTCGGCCTTGAGGGCCTGGACCTTGGGCGCGAACTCGCGCTTCTCATCGAGGGTGAGGTCCTTGAGGCCCTTGAGGAGTTCGGTCAGGCCGCTCTTGCGGCCCAGGGCCTCGACGCGGACGGCCTCGAGCGCCTCAGCGGTCTGGGCCGCGGCGACGGCGTCGCGGAACAGGGAGCCTGAGAGCCGCGCGTAGGCGGCCTCCAACTCGGCGCGCGTCACCGGGGACACGGCGTGCCCCCGGACTCAGGTACCGCAGGCGCCTTGGGCGAGGGCGACCAGCTTCTTGAAGGAGGAGCCGTCCCGGATCGCCATCTCCGAGAGCATCTTCCGGTTGAGGGTGATCTTGGCCTTCTTGAGGCCGGCCATGAACCGGGAGTAGCTGAGGCCCTGCTCGCGGCAGGCGGCGTTGATGCGCTCGATCCAGAGCGAGCGGAAGTCGCCCTTCTTGTCCTTGCGGCCGACATAGGCCATGGCCAGGGACTTCTCGACCTGCTGCTTGACCATCCGCCACTTGCGGCTCTTGTCGGAATAGAAGCCTTTGGCGAGGCGGAATTTCTTCTTCTTGTGATGTCTGGTGGTGACGCCGGATTTTATTCGCATGGTTTGACTCCCGTCTTAAATGAGGACCGCCCTCAAGCGTAGGGGAGGTAGCGCGCCATGATCTTCTCCTCGGTCTTGTTGAGGAAGCTCTTGGTGCGCGTGAACTGCTTCTGCTCCCCCGACCTGGGCGAGAGCAGGTGCCGGCGGCCGGAGCGCTGGTGCTTGAACTTGCCGGTACCGGTCCTGAGGAAGCGCTTCTTGGCGCCGCTGTGCGATTTTAGTTTGGGCATGGTTTGTCCTTAGTGCTTGGGGATGAGGGTCATGACCAGCCGGTTGCGGTCCGGCATGGGCGCCTGCTCCACCGACGCGATGGAGTTGAGGCGCTCGCGGATCA
>JAQUNT010000317.1 GCA_028717525.1 Elusimicrobiota bacterium | reverse complement strand
ATGAGGCTAGGGTAGCAAATTTGACGCGGGCCTAACTCGGGAAGAATTACTCTTGATGAGTATTTAGGGGCGGACCGGGGGCGGGGCCTTGAGCAGCTCCGACGCGGACTGCCGGTTCTCCGGGTCAGGGTCCTTGGCCGCGGCCGCCTCCAGGAGGGGGCGCACCTCCGCGGCGGGCAGCAAGACGCGCAGCTGGAGCAGGGCGCCGATGCGCATCTTGGGGTCGGGGTCGTCCGCGGAGAGCCTCTTGAGCCAGGGGATGGTCTGGGGGCTGCGCGAGGCGAAGAGGGCGCCGTAGAGGGAGAGCTTGACCTCGGGGTCCTTGGCCTTGGCCGTTTCGGCGAGCAGGGCATCGACCTCCTCGGGATATGAGGAGCCCCCGACCTTGATGGCAAGCCGGTGGCGCAGCTCCCGGTCGGCCTTCGGGTCGCGCAGGATGGCCAGCATCGCGGCGCGGGTCTCGCGCAGGGCGGAGAGCGGGACGTCCTCGGTCAGGGCCTCGTGGGCCGCCTCGGCGGTGAGGCCCTTGCCGCCCGCCCAGCGCGCGATGTCGGGGAGGGACTCCTTCCAGAGGTAGGCCGCCATCAGGCGCCCCACGGCCGGGGCTTCCCCGGCCTTCTTGCGCAGCAGGGGCAGGGCCTTGGTCCCCTGCCACTGGGCCAGGGCGGAGAGCGCCTCGTACTGCGTCTGCCAGGCGTTCTTGTCGGAGAGGACCGGCGATTCCCCCGGACTCTTCACGCTGAAGCGCTGCGCCGCGATCTTCTCGATGAGGGGGCGGGCCCGCAGCGAGCGCAGGCGGAGGGCTCCGTTGATCCCGAAGATGCGGGCCTCGCTCTCCGGGAGCTTGAGATACTCCATGAAAGCCGGCTCCAGCGCGTTGTCATCCGGGGTGACCAGCCGGACCGAGGCCATGACCGCATCGCGCACCACGGGTTCCTGGAAGCGCATGAAGATGTCGAAGAGCGACTTCACGTCTCCCAGGGTCCGGGGATGGGACCGGGAGATCTCCTCCAGCGCGGCGCTGCGCGCGTTGCCGTCGACGGCCTCCACGAAGCGGTCGTGCAGTTCGACCAGGCTCAGGCGCTGAGCGCCTTCGACGAACAGGGTCATGGGGCCGGTGGACGCCGCGACCGCCAGCGGCAAGGCCGAGCGCTTGCCCTTCAGGGACGGAGCGTCCTTGGCCGCCAGCGCGGGCGCGGCTGCGGCGAGGCCGAGGGTCAAGGTCAAGATGGCGGTTCTCATGACGGGCGTTCCCCCAGGATCAGCTCCAGGGCGGCCTGGAGCTGGCAGAGACGGTAGCCGTAGGCGTCGACGGCCGTGACCCGCCGGTCCAGCAGGGCCAGGTCGAAGGAGCTCCGGATCAGGCAGGCGGCGCTGCGCTGCGGCGCGGCGCGGTTGATCAGGTCCAGGACGGCCCGCTGGCCGGGGAAGCGCAGAGCCTCGAAGCAGAAGAAAACGATGCGCTCGGCTTCGGCCACGGCGCGGCGCAGGCCGGAGACGTCCTTCGTCTCCACCGGCGTCCTCAGCAGCCGGAATCCGCGCGGCAGCATCCGGCGCACCAGGGCCTCCGGACCCCGCGGCCCGCCCTCGAAGGTGAAGCGGGCCTTGACCTCGGTGAAATCGGGCAGCAGGACGAGGGTCCGCGCCCCGTCCTGGGGCAGGGGCAGGGGTGCGTCCCCGGCCCGGACCACGGTGGCGGCCCCGCGCGCCACGCGCAAGGCCAGGTCGGCGCCGGCCTCCGGGTCGGCCTTGAGCCGGCCCGTCTTCGGGAACCGCAGCAGGGCCTCGATGCGGCGGCTGGAGGCCGCGACCTCGGCGTCGTCCAAGCCGCCGGCGCGGAAGAGCTCCACGGCCTCGCGCTGGGCGACCGGGTCATGGCAGATCATGATGACGTCGTGGCCGGCCTGGAAGGCGTCCCAGGCCGCGGCCTGCACGGGCCCGTTGGAAGTCACGGCGCCCATGCACAGATCGTCGGAGATGATGGCGCCCCGGAAGCCCAGGCGGCCGCGGATGAGGCCGCGGGTGATGCGCCGCGAGAAGGTGGCGGGCCTGCGGTCGAAGGCCGGCATAAGCACGTGCGAGGTCATGATGGAGGCCGCTCCCGCGCGGGCCGCGGCGGCGAAGGGGGCCAGGTGCGTGCGCAGGAGCTCCGCCTGCGAGAGGCGCACGGTGGGCAGGGTGACGTGGGCGTCCTTGGTGGCGGCGCCCTTGCCCGGGAAGTGCTTGGCGCAGGCCGCCACGCCGTGGTCCTGGAGGCCGCGCACGAAGGCGCAGCCCAGGCGGGCGGCCAGAGCCGGGTCCGAGCCGAAGGAGCGGATGCCGATGCCGGGGTTGTAGCGCCCCACGCCGACGTCGACGACCGGGGCCAGGTTCATCCCGACGCCCAGGGGCGCGAGCTCCAGGGCCATCTGGCGGCCCGTGGCGTAGGCGAGGGCGGGGTCCGCGACCCGGCCCAGAGCGGCGTTGCCGGGGAAGGCGGTCAGGCCGGACTGGAAGCGCAGCACCCAGCCGCCCTCGTGGTCGATGGCGAAGAGCAGGGGCCGGCCCAGCCTCTGCACCAGGCCCTGGGTCAGAGCGCGCAGCTGGGCCGGGCTCTCGATGTTGCGGGCCAGCAGCAGGACCCCGGAAGCCCCGGTGTCCCGGAACAAGGAGACCATCTCCCGGTCCGGGCGCCGGCCGTAGATGCCGAACATGAACAGAAAACCGGGGTCTGGCCCGCGCCGGGCGTTCACGGCAGCAAGATATCAAATTTAGTATCATGCCGAACAGCATGACCGTCACGGAATTCCTCCAGACCAAGGTCCCATTCCTTTCCGGCATCGACAACGAGCAAGCCCGGACCCTGGCCGTCGCCGCCGAGCAGCTCAACTGCCGCGCCGGGCAGACCGTCCTCTTCCAGGGCGTGACCGTGGAAGGCCTGCACGTGGTGGCTTTGGGCAAAGTCAGCGTGTGGGTCAAGCCGAGCAAGAGCAGATCCGCTGTGGAGGTCGCCCAGCTGGGACCCGGAGAGGTGTTCGGGGAGACCTCGATCATCGAGATGGGCACGGCCGGGGCCACGGTCAAGGCCGACCAGGATGAAACGCTGATTTTCGTCATCCCGCAGGACGTGTTCCACGCCGTCCTCGACCAGCACCCGGAGATCCGCGCCCGCGCCGAGGCCCTCATCGCGGCGCGCCGGAAGCCCAGCGCGCCGGGAAAGCCGGCCGCCTAGCGGCGCCCTATCCAGTCGGCCAAGCCCTTGAGGAACTCCGGCTCGGAGAGCATCTGCGCGCCGTGGCCCCCCGCGGCCTTCAAGAAGACCGCCTTCGGGTTCCGCGCCGCGTAAGACTCGGCGGTGCGCCAAGCGTAAGCATCCGGCGGCGAGGCTCCCACCAGGACCGGCAGCCCGGCCGGGGGCCGGGAGAGGCGCGCTCCCCGGTAGTCCAGCCCGGGCGAGAGCAGGACCAGGAAGCGGGGCCGGGGCCGAGCCCCGGAGGCGAGGTTGGCGCCGATGGAGGCGCCCACGTAGCCGACGCGCCCGGCCCCTACGCCGCGCTTCTTGAGAAATGCGGCCGCGGCCGCGATGTCCTGGACGGCTTTGGGCCATTCGCGGGCCGCGTCGAAGCCCGTGAAATCGGTCTGGCCCGCGGGGCCTTGGACGCTCTCGCCGTGGCCGCGCAGGTCCAAAGCCAGGCTGCCGATGCCGCGCCTGGCCAGCTCCGCGGCCAGGGGCTGCCACTCGCTCTTGCCCGCGGCCACGCCGTGGACCAGGACAGCCACGGGCCGGCCTTCCTTCGGGGGCTGGTAGTCGGCGCGGATGGTCCAGCCGTCCGCGGTCTTGAAGCTGACGGAGACCGGAGCTGCCGAGACGGGGGCCAGGAGCAGGGCGAGAAGAGCCAGCGGGGCCATGAGTCAGCGGCTGCGCATCGAGAATTCGTAGCCCGCGTTGTAGACCGAGAAGACGGAATCCTGGATGCGCACCACGCTGCGCAGGAGCTCCTGGGTGGAGTGGCGGAAGAACCTGTCCGTGGCCCAGTCGTTCTCCGAGACCAGCTGGCGCACGGCCGCGACGTTGAGGTAGAGGGCGTTGAGGGCCAGCTGCAGCTGCTGCACTTGGCCGAGCACCAAGAGCCCGGCCTGATAGAGCTCCGGGTCGGGCAGGGCTTGGGAGGAGGCCATGCGGCAGCGGGCCGTGAGGAA
>JAQUNT010000316.1 GCA_028717525.1 Elusimicrobiota bacterium | reverse complement strand
CAAGCGGAGCGTCGCTGGCGCGCCGGCGGCGCAGGCCCAGGGCCGCCCCGCGGCGGCGCGAGCCG
This sequence comes from Elusimicrobiota bacterium, assembly GCA_028717525.1. Lineage (GTDB taxonomy): Bacteria > Elusimicrobiota > Elusimicrobia > UBA1565 > UBA9628 > UBA9628. Next base: position 4,118 of record JAQUNT010000316.1, on the reverse strand, counting down.
CGGACAGCCCCGCGGCGTCCGATACCCAGCCCGAGTCCGTCGTCTATTTCGAGCGCAGCGGCACCGCCGCCCTGGCCAAGGGCGACTATGCCAGGGCCCAGGCCGCGTTCCTCAACGGTCTCAAGGCCGCCGCGAAGCTGGGGTCCCAGGATGCCGTGGTCGGCGACACGTATTGGGGCCTGGGCCAATGCCTGGAGAAGCAGAAGGACCGGCGGCGCGCCATCCGCGCCTACGGCAAGGCCCTGCAGACCAAGGTCTCTCCCGCCACGCGGAAGCTGGTCGAGGCTCGCCTGGCCGCGCTGCAGTCCGTGGAGACGGTGTTCAACCTCATCGAGCTCGACGCGATCCTCGACGAGGGACCCGGAGGGAAGCCGGCGGCCCCCAGCCGGCCTTCGGGGCCCAAGGCGCCGGGCCGAACTCCTTGAGCCGGGCGCACCGCCTCTGGCCCTGGCTGTTCGCCTCCGTCCTGGCCCTGGGCGTGCGGCACCTTTGGGCCGCGCGCTTCTACCAGTTCTTCTGGGACGAGGACAACAACATCGTCATCGGCTGGCTGCTGTCCAAGGGCTGGCGGCTCTACGCAGACGTCTTCACCCACCACCTGCCGGTCGAGTACCTCCCCAGCGCGCTCCTGGCCGGCCTCTTCGGCAGCCGCTTCGTCTGCTTCCGGGCCTTCATGATCCTGCTCTGGGCCGCGGTCGCCGCGCTGGTCTATGGGCTCACCCGGCGCTGGTCCGCCGGGCGCCTGCAGGCCGTGCTCTTCGCCGGCCTGGGCTCCTGGTGGCTGACCTACTGGTTCGGCCATATGATGCTGGTGGAGTCGTACTGGGGCTATGCCGTGCTCCTGGCTCTCGTGCTCATCGGGGGCCCCCTCGGCGAGGAGCCGGAGCCGGGGCGGGGCCGCGCGGCGGCCGCCGGGCTGCTGCTGGCCCTGGCCGCGAGCGCGTCGCTCAACGCGCTTCCCGCCTGCTTGTGCCTGACCCTCTGGCCGGCCTGCTATAGCCGCTGGCGCGCCCAGTGGCGCTGGTTCGCGGCCGGCGCCTTGGGCTGGTCCGCCGCGGCCGCCCTTCTCTGCCTGGGCCGCGTGGACTGGGGCCTCCTCTACGATCAGGCCGTGCGCTTCAACTTCTCGGTCTACGCCCGCTATTGCGGCTTCGGTTCGCCGGGGTATCTTCTCTCCGGCCTCGACTTCGGCGGGCCCAGCCAGTACTTCGAGAGCCTGCTCAAGCTCGCGGTCTGGGCCTGGGTCGGCTGGCAGGCGCTGGGCCGGAAGTACGGCCGGGCCCTGTGGTGGCTGGCCTTCGTCCTGTGCCTCACCGCGCGCCGCGAGCCGGTTTCCCAAGCCGTCCCCTTCCACAGCGCCGGCTTCTTCCTCGTGGCGACGCTGCTCTTCTGCCGGGAGCTCTCCTCGGCCTGGCTCAAGACCGCGGGGCGGCGCGGCCCACGCTGGGCCCTGGGCCTGGCCGCGGCGGCCTTGCTGGCTCCGACCTGGCTGGCCAGCGCCGCCTTGGTGCGGCCGGAGAGGCTCTATCCCCATGGCGACCCGGACTACGGCGCGGTCCTCGCCGCCATCAGCCGGCTGACCGGGCCGGCGGAGCGCATCGCGGTGTTCCCCATGGCCAGCCGGGTCTATCTCGAGTCCGACCGCCTCCCCGCGGTGCCCAATACCTGCTACCTGCCCTGGCAGTCCGACTGGCCCAGCCAGCGCGCCGCGACCTTGTCGGCCCTGCGCTCCGTCCCCCCTGCCGTGGTGGTCCTGCAGCGGGGACCGGTGTGGGGCGTGCCCTGGAGCTCGTACGCCCGCGACATAGACGACTGGCTGGCCCAGGCCTATCGGCCCGTCCTCTTGCCCGGCAAGAAGGCGGAAGAGCCCTATTCGCGGCTCTACCTCAGGAAGGGCCGCTGATCAGTACGTGATGAACTTGTAGGGGATGGCGCGGCTCTTGAGCAGGTCCATGAGCCGGCTCACCACTTTGGCGTCTCCCCGATACAGGAGGCAGAGTCCCTCCAGCAGGGCCGCGTCCAGCGCGGCGGCGCCGCGCGCGGCCTGCTGCCGCAGGCTTGTCCTCGGCCGGCACGGTGAGGAAATACTCGTACTCGACGGCCCCCAAGGCCAGGGAGGGCCCTTGGCCGAGGTCCTGCCCGGAGACCTGGAGGCTGCCGGATGGGTCGATGCCGGCCCGGATGTGGACGTCCGTGGCTCCGCGCTCGTCGCAGAGGACGCTCTCGGGCGAGTAGCGCGGGCGGCGGGCCGGAGCCCGGCCCGCGAGCAGCCGCCGCGCGGCGCGCAGGGCCCGGACGCAGGCGGCGAAGAGCAGGCCGGCGAGGACCAGCAGGACGACGCAGAGGGCGGCCGTCCCGGAACGCAGGGACTCCATCTCAGCCCGGGCGGGCGCGCACCGAGCGCAGCTCCTCGCGGACGTAGTAGAGGACGGTCGGCGCGAGGATCACTCCCGCCACCCCCAACACCAGGTCCCCGACCATGATGGCGATGAGGGTCTGCCACATGGGGGTCTGCAGGCTGCCGCCCACGATGCGGCTGTTGAGGAAGTACTCTCCCTTGTGGATGACCACCAAGAAGCCCAAGGTCAGCAGAGCCAGCTGGGGAGAGACCGTCAGGGCGGTGCCTACGATGATGGTGTTGCTGATGAGGTTGCCGACGATGGGCAGGATGCCGAAGACGAAGGTCGCCAGGACCAGGAAGGGGAGGTGGGGCATGCCGGTGGCGAGCAGGAAGATCAAGGTCAAAGAGGTGTTGATCAAAGCGATGATGACCTGCGCCCCCAGGATCTTCTCGAAGCCCGACATGTAGAGGCGCGCCCGCGCGTTGAACTCGGCGCGCAGGCCGTCGTAGAGGTCGCTGCCGGCGGGAGGCGGGGCGTCGCTCATGAACTTGAGGACCGCGATGAGGATCCCGGCCAGCACCAGGATCACCATCTTGGTCATACGGCCGCTGGCCGTGCTGATGGCGCGGGCGTTCTCCACCACGAAGGCCGCGATCGCCTCCCGCATCCCCTGGAGGTCCTCGAACGGCAGATCCACTCCCAGGCGCCTGGCCAAACCATCGATCTGGGGGAGCACCGAGGTCAGGATCTCGGGCGTCCTCGACAAGGTCTGCTTCAGGAAGAGCCCGAAGGCCCAGGTCAGGCCCGAGGCGGTGACCAGGAAGATGAGCAAGGCCAGCCAGCGGGCGGCGACCTTGGGCAAGCGCACCGCGAGCCAGCGTCCGGTGAGCTCCAGGATCATGTAGGAGAACAGCCCAGCCAGGAGCAGAGGGCCGGTGTGCAGGGCCACGGCCGCCGCGGCGAAGGCCGCGAAGGCCCAGTAAGAGGCCAGGCGCAGGCGCGGCAGGCCGGGAGAGTCGGGCATGGCCGTCATCAGCCCGCGAAGGCGCTGGCCAGCTTCTTGAGGATGCGCGCTTCGCTGACCGAGACTTTGCACCCCAGGCCCAGGAAGCCCCCGCTGGCCTCGGCCACGGCGCGGGCCTGGCCCATGATGTCGTCCTTGAGCAGCTTCCTCTCCTCGGGCGAGAGCCTCTCGCAGAGCCCCTGCACGTAGTGGGTCCAGGCTTCGAGCATCTGCGCCGGCGGCCGGCGGCTGACCCAGCTCTCCAGCAGCTCGTGGTCCACCCCTCCGGGCTGCATCCCGGCGTCCGCAGCCGCGGCCAGCAGGGCCTTGCGCTCGGCGGCGTCGACCTCCCCGTCGGCCCAGGCCACCTCCACCAGCGGGACGAGGGAAAGGCAGGAGACGGCCTTGGGGTCCACCTGGAGGGAGACGAGCTTCCGCAGGACCTGCTCGTTGTGGATGCCGGAGACCTCCTTGAGGGCCTGGCAGCTCAGCTTCAGCCGCTCGATCTGCCGAGCCTGCTCGATGAGCTTGCGGTCCTCGGCGAGGAAGAAGAGGTCCTCCAGCCTGCGGCTCTTCCCGGACAAGGGGTCGTTGGGCGTGATGGGCATCGGAGAATGATACATCAGAAGGCCCCGGGATTGCACTACCGGGAAGCTGAGGAAAGTTAAGAAAGTTGACCCGTGGCACCCCTGCACGCGCAGGCCAGCCCGCGCAGGGGGCCGTAGTCCTGGCTGCTGGAGAAGGCGCGCAGCGCGGCCCGCACGCGGCTGTCG
>JAQUNT010000315.1 GCA_028717525.1 Elusimicrobiota bacterium | reverse complement strand
GTATCTTGCGCGCGGCCAGGTCTCCCGAGGTGCCGAAGAGCACCAGGCCGCAGGGCTGCGGCTTGTGCTCGATGCAAAGGCCCTCGCGGATGCTGAACTTGAGGCCCGGGCCGTGGTGCAGGCCTTCCGGGCTCATCGGCTCTTCCGGACGGCGTGCCCGCCGAACTCCTGGCGCAGGGCCGCCAGGACCTTATTCTGGAAGGAGTCGCGCATGCGGGAACGGAAGCGTTCGTAGAGAGAGAGCGTGATGGCGGGGGCGGGTATGCCCAGTTCCACCGCGTCGAGCACGGTCCAGCGCCCTTCGCCCGAGTCCGCCACCCAGCCGCGCAGGCCCTTGAGCTTCGGGTCTTTGCGCAAGGCCTCTTGGGCGAGTTCCAGGAGCCAGGAGCGCACCACGCTGCCCCGGTTCCAGAGCCGGCACATCTTGGCCAGGTCGATCTTGAACGGCGAGCCGCGCAGGAGGGACAGACCCTCGGCGTAGCCCTGCATGAGGGCGTATTCGATGCCGTTATGGACCATCTTGGTGAAATGTCCGGCCCCCACCGGGCCCGCCAGGGCGTAGCCGTCCTTCGCCGCCAAGGTCTTGAGCAGAGGCTCCAGGCGCCGGAAGTCCTTCTGCGCGCCGCCGGCCATCAGGCAATATCCTTCCTTCAGGCCCCAGACGCCGCCGCTGACGCCTACGTCCATGAAGGAGATGCCGCGCTCGGCCAGGACCCGGCTGTGCCGGGACGCGTCCTTGTAGCGGGAGTTGCCGCCGTCGACCACCAGGTCGCCGGGGGAGAGCAGGCCGGCCAAGCGGTCCACCGCCTCCCAGACCGGCTGGCCCGCCGGGATCATCAGCCAGACCAGGCGCGGGGCCCGGAGCCGGCGCACGGCGTCCTCCAGGGATGCGGACTTGCGCACGCCGGCGCGCGCGGCCCGCGAGCGCGTCTCCTCCGAAGGGGCGAAGCCCACCACCTGATGTCCGCCCCTGACGAGGCGCACCGACATGTTGAGCCCCATGCGGCCCAATCCGATCATGGCTAGACGCATTCTCACCTCCGTGAGTCCAGCCATTATAGACCTAACGGCGCGGGCTGGCAACCGGTCCCTGCCCCCTTGTGGCAGGGCCGAAAAGGCGATAAGATTTGGACAGACGTGCCGCTTGGCGGGAGGAACGACCATGTGCCTGAGAACACCGGCAGCAGACCCCAAGGAATGCGACTGCTACGAATGCGTGGAGGCCCGCAGGGACCGCTCCGCGGCCGCGCAGAGCCGCGGCGAGGCGCGGCCGGCCGCGGAGACGGACGTGCTGGAATCCTGGCGCTGCGCCTTCCACGAGGCCTACCGCGAGGTCCAGCTGGAGATCTTCAAGGCCAAGATCAAGAAGGACCTGTCCAAGACCATGGAGAAGACGGCCGAGCTGGTCCTGGAGACCATGATGACGGAGCTTCGGGAGAACACCCGGCGGGCGCGCTTCCAGAAGGACCTGCGCACCAAGCTGGAGAAGCTCATCGAGACCGCGGCCGGCGACTAGGACGGCGCCGCGTCCGTGAGGGAGGCCCTCCCGAGCCGGGAGGGCCTCTTCGTCTACGGCTTGGCCGGGACCGGCGCGGGCGGCGGCTGCGGGGCCGCGGTGGACACCGAGACGGGCGCGGCCGCCGGCGCCGCGTAGAAGGACGGCGCCCAGGGCCCGTAGGCCGCGGCCGTGGAGGGGGAGACCGGGGCCGGCGCCGGCGCCGTGGAGACCCGGACCGGCGCGGCCGCCGGAGCGGTGGAGACCGAGGCCGGCAGGCTCGCGGCCGCGGTGCCGGAGGAGGCGGCCGGGGCTGCCAGCGGCAGGGCGCCGGGATTGAGAGCGGCGTAGAGGCTGCCGGAGATCTTCGTCGCCAAGGCGGGCACCAGGGCCTTCCAGCGGTCGAGCAGCTGCTGGGGCAGGGTCTCGAACTCGTAAAGGGTCCGGGCCGAAGCCGGATCATCGGCCTTGTCCTCGTGCTGCCAGAGCAGGCGCATGGTCTGGCAGCGGAAGAGCCGGCTGGAGGCGGTCAAGGTGGGGATCATGTTGCCGTCGTCGTCGGCGGCCAGCATGGGCAGGAGGTTGACCTCCAGGACCAAGGCGTCGTCCCAGGGCAGGAACCTCGAGTAGTCGCGCGGATGCGGCTGGAGGGGGTCCGGGTTCAGGTACCGGTTCTGCCAGCCCAGCACATCCTTGGCGCGGTTCCAGCCGCGCAGAGTCGCGGTGTCCGCCTCCGCCTCGGCCGCGGGCACGAAGCTCCCCGGGAAGCGCGCCCGGGGCAGTTCCCGGAGCAAGGCGGCCTCCAGCAAGGCGCCGGAGGGCCAGCCCGGGACGTACTTGTTGAGAGTGTCGGCGGCGGCCTTGTAGCGGTCCTCTTGGAAGGAGGAGACCGCGTAGCTCAAGCCCGGCAGCATCTTGGCCGCGGACTCGGCCTTGGACTCGCTGTCCGTGATCACCCAAGGGGCCGGGGCCGGGTAGACCAGCAGGATGGTGCGCTGGCCCGGGGGGAGGGACTCCGGCGCCAGGACCGGCTCGCCGACGGAAACGCAGGCGCTGCAGAAGAGCGCCAGCGCCAGGGGCCAGAGTTTGATTGTCGGCATGAGGTCAAGGATATATAATTTCGTCGTGCCCATCCTAATGGCGGCCGCCGTCTCCCTCGCCCTCGCCGGCGGCGCCCAGGCGGCGCCGGCCTTGAGCGAGACCGCTCTGCGCCGCGAAGCCGACCTGCGCCGGGCGGATTCGGCGTTGCTGCGCCGGGCCGCGCGCGCGCAGGACGGCCGCCTGCGGCGGGAGGCCCTGCGGGCCATGGGAAACATCCAGTCGCCGAGCTACGAGGGGGATCTCGTCGCGGCCTTGTCCTCGGGAGAGCCGCGGACGCGCGTGGAAGCGGTTTTCGATCTCGGCCAGCTGGCCCTGCTGGAGCCGGCCGGGCCGGACGAGGCCGAGACGCGGAGGCTCTCCGAGTTGCGCGGCCGCGCGGCCGCGGCCCTCGCGCCTCTGCTCCGGGCCGGGCCGGCCGAACTGCGCTGCGCCGCGGCCGAGGCTTTGGGCAAGGCCGGCGGTTCGGCGGCCGAGCCTCTGCTGGTCGAGGCCCTGCGCGGCGAGGAGTCCTGCCTGCGGCAGGAGGCGGCGCTGGCCCTTTTCCGCCTGCGCTACCTCAAGCGCATTCCGGAGTATTCCTCCTCCGCCGTGGCCGGCCTGGCCGCGGCGGCGCGCGCGCCGGAGGCGGAACTGCGCTGGCGCGCGGTGTACGCCTTCTCACGCTGGCCCGAGCCGCGCGCCGCGGAGGCGCTGAGCGCGGCGGCGCGCGACGAGGATGCCCGGGCCAGGCTCTTCGCGCTGCGCGCCCTGGGCCAGCTCAATGCCGCCGCCCCGGCGGAGGCGCTGAGCGCGGCGGCGAATGACCCGGATGCGATGGTCCGGCGCGAGGCCGTCGCCGCTCTGGCCGCCGCCGGCCGGGCGGACCTGCTCGATGAGGCGGTCTGGCGCGACCCCTCCGCGCACGTGCGCGCGGCGGCGGCCGGAGCCCTGGCGGGGGGCGCGGGAGACAAGCTGGCCGGCAGGCTCGAGCCCCTGCTGGCCGATCCCTCGCCCATGGTCCGCGGCGCCGCGGTGCTGGCCGTGCCCAAGCTGGCCCGCGACGCGGCCGCGTCGCTCGCCCGGCAGAAGGACTCCCCGGATTGGTGGGTGAAGTCCCGGGCCTATCTGGCCATGGCCGAGGTCCCGGGCTCGCGGGCGGACCTACTGCAGGGCCTCGCCGACCCGGACCCGCGCGCGGCGTCCGCGGCTTTGGAGGCCCTGGGCAAGTCCACCGAGGCCTTCGTGGTCCCGATCCTGGAACGAGTCCTGCGCGATCCGAAGTCGTCTTTGGAGCTGCGCGGCACGGCCGCCGACGCCGCGGCAGAGCGCGCCGGCTTCCCGCTGGAGGCCCTGGACGCCGCCTGGCGCAACTCCCAGGGACGGGAGTGGTCCGAGGTCCGAGACAGCATCAAGAGGGCCGCGCAGGTCGCGACGAGCCGGCCGGGCTATTCCGGCGGGCCCTACGTCTTCCTCGAGCCGAAGGCCGAGGTCTCGCCTTCGCCTTTTCTGAGGGAGAAGCCGCCCCCGGCTTCCGTGGTCCTGCAGACGACGCAGGGCGACATCGAGATCGCCCTGGAGGTGGACGAGGCGCCCGTCAGATCGGAAGAGCGG
>JAQUNT010000314.1 GCA_028717525.1 Elusimicrobiota bacterium | reverse complement strand
GGAGCTGTTGCGTCGTCGGCGCTGAGCACGGTGACCGCGGCCGCGTCCTTCATCACGATCACGGGCCCCTTCTCCAGGGCGGGCAGGGCCGCGATCAATATCCCGGCCTGCGTCTGCGCGGAGGCGGCTTCCGGCTGCCTGGCCAGCCAGGAGTAGAAGCCGTAGGCTCCGTTGATCATCTCCACGGCTCCGCCGCCCAGTCCGGGCAGGGCGGGAGCCGCGAGGGTCCCGTCGAAGATCCGGCCCAGGGCCGCGGAGCGCTCCGCGGCCGGAGTCTCGGGCTTGAGGGCCGAGGCCAGCGACTTGTCGTCCACGATCGGGCGCAGAGCCTCGGGCAGGACAGCGGGCGCCGCCAAAGGCGCTGCAGGCTGAGCGTAAAGCCGGGGTGCCATCAGCCCGGCCGCCGGAGACAGGCTGGTCTGCAGGAGCGACGCACCCAAAGTCGGGGCCACGCGCACAGCCGGGACTGCGGTCCCCGTCTGGAGGGAGAGCCGCAACTGGGCCGAGGCCGGTCCGGCCAGGGCCGCTGACAGGGATATAGCCAGGACAGCGTTTCTCATCGAAGATATCATAGCCCGCGGGGCCGGCGCTGGTCTCGGTCCCTTGGGGCAGAGGCGGGCCGCATTCCGGCCCATGCGCGGGCAGGCCCTTCGGACCCTAGCGGGACAGTTCCCGTTCCTGGCCGAGCACCACGGAGAGCTCCGCCGAGTTCGGGAACCAGGATACGCTCTCGGCCGCGCGTTCCAGGGCGGAGCGGGCCAGCTCCGGCCGCCGCGTCAGGCGGTAGAGGCGCGACAGGTTGAGCCAGGCCCAGAAGCAGCGGGGGTCCTGCCTCAGCGCGCGCTTGAGCCTGGCCTCGGCGGCGTCCAGGCGCGTGCCCGCCAGCAGGCAGGCGGCGCCGTAGGCATTGAGGGCCTTGACCAGGTCCGGGCGGACGGCCAGGGCCGAGTCCAGGCTCCTCAGGCCCTCCTGCAGCCGCCCCGCGGCGAGCTGCCGGCGCGCGGCCAGGTGGAGGCCGTAGGCTCTCAGGAACGCCGGATCCGGCGCCACCTCGTAGACCGTGGTCGCCTCTTCGGGGTCGGAGAAGACCGGCTGGAAGGCCCGCGGCCAGGAGGCCAGCCAAGCCGCCCGCAGGCGCAGCGCCGCGGCGGGTTGGGAGGCGCGGCCCGGGCGGTAGAGGAAATCCATGGGCGAATCCACGACTGAGGAGACGCGGTCCGCGAGCAGGCTGTAGCGGAACTCCTCCCGGTCGTTGGCCGGCCCGCGCGGGTCGGCCAGAGCCCGCCTCCCCGTGTAGAGATAGGTCATGGCCGGCCGCGGCGAGAGCAGCACGGCCTCGGCCGGGACATGGCCGCTCAGCCAGGCCAGGGTCCGGGCCGGGAAGCGCTGCGCGGGCCGCGCCGCCGCGTCGGCGGCGCTCCTCCAGGCCGCCGCGTGCGAGCCGAGCAGGATCAGCGCGGCCAAGGCCGCCAGGCCGCGGCCGGGCCAGGGCGACAGCCGCCGCTGCGCGCCCAGGACCAGGAAGCCCAGCAGCAGGGGCAGCACGGGCAGGGCGTAGCGGCTGCTGATGGCCGCCCACGAGGCTTGCGCGGCCAGCAGGCCCAGGGCGAAGAGGGCCATGGCCAGGACCAGGGCCTGGTCCTGGCGGCCGAGCGCCGCGGCCGCGCGCGCCCCGCGCGCGGCCAGCAGGGCGCAGGCCGCGGCCAGGACGGCGCTGAGCAGGAAGCCGGCGGGGGAGTAGGGCAGCTGGAGCCCGAAGGGGACGGCCACGAAGAAGAGGTTGGCCACGCGCTGCAGCTGGTCGGCCGCGGCCAGGGGATCGGCCAGGAATCCCAGCGACTCCTGCAAGCGCGGCCAATAGCCGACCGCGGCCCGGTGGCCGGCCAGGCCGCGCAGGGTCTCGCCCGCCCAGACGGCCAGAGCGGGCGCCGCGGCGAGCGCGGCGCAGCGCCAGCGCCGCGCGTAGAGCAGACCGGCCGCCGCCGAGGCGGCCAGCACCAAGCCCGTGGGCCGCACCACCCACTCCCAGCCCAAGAGCGCGCCCAGGAGCAGCGCCGCCGCGGGCTCGCCGCGCTCCAGGACCCGGCGCATGACCAGGAAGGAGGACAGGGCCAGCAAGGTGAAGAAGGAGTCGGAGATGACCCAGGAGGCGGACCTGCAGACCGCCGCGTTGCCGGCATAGAGCGCCAGCAGGAGCAGCGAGCCGGCGGGAGCCAGCCAGCGCCCGAACAGGCGGCTCAGGGCCAGGGCCGAGGCGCAGGCCACGCCCATGCCGACGAGCCGCAGCGCCTCCCAGTGCGGCGCGAAGATGAGCGCGAAGGGGGACAGGAAGAGGGGGAAACCGGGCGGGAAGAACGGCATGGCGCGGCCGAAGGGGTCGGCCAGGTCGACATAGCGGCCTTGGAGCAGGGACCTGGCGCCCAGCACGTAGTAGGCGTCGTCGTTGAGCTGGCCGACGTAGTAGAAGCGGCTGTAGAGCCAGTAGAGGACCAGCGCCAGGGCCAGGACGGGCGCGAGCCTCTTCATCAAAGCCTCAGCAGTGCCTCGGCGTTGCGAGCCAGGCGCCGGAAGTCACCTGAGCTGGGGATCGCCGAGGTACCTGATGCCCCGCGTCAGCCAGACGTCGAGATGATCGACCCGTCCGTCGCCGTTGCGGTCGCCCAGGCCCTCGGTCAGCCTCTTGCTGAACTGGACCCGGCCCACGGCCTCGGAGGAGAGCTCCAGCACGGAGTTCTTGCCGGTCTTGTCTATGCCGGTCCCGGGGCCCGGGTTGACGACGAGGCGCAGGCCGCCGTCGAGGATGGAGTAGGAGCCGCCCCGGCCGCCCACGTACTCGGCGAACTTGTCGATGTCGATCCTCTGCTTCGCCGCGTTGGCGGCGACGTACTTGAGCAGGCCGGGGCCGCGGTTGTAGGCCAGGTCGCCCAGGAACTCGACCACCCGGGCGTCGCGCGGCGGGGCCAGCCCGGCTTCCAGGTAGCGCTGCGCCATGGCCCGGTCCGTCTGGGCCCGGAGCAGGCCGCCGAAGACGATGTTCGTGATGGTGTCGTTGGCCACGTTGCGCGCGCCGGAGTGGGCTTGCTTGTGCACCTTCTCGATCTGCATGATCCCCGCCGCCGCGGGATTGGAAGGCACGACCTGCTTGAGGCCCGATTCGGTCTTGGCCATGTACTTGAGGAATTCCGCCCGGATGCCGAACGACTGGCCCACCAGGGCGAAGACCCGGTCGAGCTGCGCCGGCGTCAGGTTGGTCGAGTTGTTCCGCACGGCCAGCCGGTCATGGATGCTCTGCGCGAGCTTCAGGTACTGGGACTTCTGTTCCGGGAGCTTCCGGCTCGGGTCGAGGATGGTGATGCCCTTCTCCAGCAGGGCGTGGACCTTCTCGTCGAAGGCCTGGCCCGCGAACTGGGCCCGCTCGAAGAGGGTGCCTTCGGCGAGCGCCTGCTGGGCCTGGGCGCGCAGGGCCTGCCAGCGGGCCGCGCCCTGCGGGCTGAGCTTGCCCGCGGCCGCGGACCGGTCCAGGCTGCGCTCCAAGACCGGGTAGCCCGCCTGGACCGCGGCGATGCGCGCCTGGCGCGTGGGCAGGGCGCGGATGCGGTCCCCTTCGGCGCGGATCTTGTTGAACAGGGCCGGGTCCTTGACGTAGAGCTCGTCGACGAGGGCCGCGATCTCGTCCTCGAAGCGCTGGGCCGCGGCCTGATTGGCCGGCTCGGGTGACGCCGGCGCGGACGGGACCACGGCCAACTGGTCGGTCCAGGCGGTCCCGAACTGCCCCGAAAGCAGGTCGGCCGGGATGATGTCAACGGCTGATGGCAGCGCGATCGGGGCCGTCACGGCGCCTGAGGCAGGCAGGGCCGGCCAGGATAGGCTGAAGGCGAGCAGAGATGGGAGCATGCCTAGATGATTCTATTGCAGATGCATGCCGCAGGACATAGGCCTTAGGTCCATTTCCGGCCGGTCTTTGGGCCTAAGACGGATACACATCCGTCCGGGGACAATGTCCGCGGCGGATAGCGAGCTGCGCTCATTCGCGACGCGGTCATTACTCTACGCCGGAATCAACCATTGGCTGCCTCGCCGGTCTTCTTATGAGTCTCCCCAGAACTGTTCGGGACTTCGTCTAAAAACAGAATCGCCTGGCCTTTGCCGGACAGCAGCCGCCAATCCAGGATCTGGACGAACCCTCGTCGGACTCG
>JAQUNT010000313.1 GCA_028717525.1 Elusimicrobiota bacterium | reverse complement strand
TCGCGCAAGGCGGCCTTTGAGCGCGCTTCCCCGGGCCGGGCCGAGCGCAAAGCCTGCTCATACCAGGCTGAGGCCTCGGCCGGCCGGCCTTGGGCCGAAAGCAGCGCGCCCAGGCTCAGATATGGTTCCAGAAGGCCCGGGTCCTTCGCGATGGCCGAGCGCCAATCCGCCATGGCCTCTTGCGGCCTGCCCATCAACGCCTTCACCACGCCCCGGCCGTTGAGATAGCTGCCGCTTCCGGGCTGTTCCCGCACCAAGGCCTCCCAGAGCCCCAGGGCCTGCGGGTAAAGGCCCAGGCGCTGATAGAGCAACGCGGCTGAGGCCAGTTGCGCCTCAGGCACGGCGCCCGGCCGCGCCTGCCCGAGGAAATATTCGGCCTCGGCCCGGGCCCCCAGCCGCGCGGCCAAGCCCGCCAGCTTCAGCAAGGCCCTCGGCTCCGGCACGATCGAGCGCCGGACAAAGCCCCGCAGGACCTCCAGCGCCTGCCCGCGCTGCTTGGCCCGGACCCGGCGCTCGGCCGCTGCGCAGAGCCCGTCCTCCACGTCCGCGGCCGCCTGCCGGCTGCGGCCGTCCCGCGCCAAGGCCTTCAGCCGCAGCAGGACCCTGAAAGCCTCGGCCTGGTCTCCGGCCGCGGCGGCCAAGGAAGCCGCGCCGCGCAGCAGGTCCGGGTCGACGCTTGCGCGCTGCTCCGGCTGAGCCAGCCAAGGCCGCGCTAGGCCGGAGAAATAGCGCAGATCCTCCCTCGCGCCCAGCTCCGCGGCCAGGCCGGCCAGCTCCAGCGCGCAGCGCGGCTGCGGGCGCACGGGGCGGCGGCGGAAAGCGGAGAGGAACTCGCGCGCCTTGACCGTCTCCCCGCGGCCCGCGACGGCGACGGCGGCTGCGCACACGGCGCGCTCAGCCGCGGCCGCCTGCCCCGCCGGCAGCCGGGAAAGATAGCCGAAGGCCTCGCCTGCCGCCCCCCTCTCCGCGGCCAGGCCCGCCCAGGCGGCCCAGAGCTGCGGCTGGTCAAGCGCGGCCGCCACGCGCCCGGCCTCAGGATCGGCCGGAGCCACGCAGGACTCGAAGCGCTCGAGCAGCGCGGCCTGCCGCTCCGGGGGTATGGGGCCGAGCAGTTCCGCCAGGAGCTGGGCCAGCAAAGGGTCGCCGCGCATCAGCCTGGCCTGAGCGGCGCGGTCCTCCGGCCTCGGAGAGCTCAAGGCCAAAGCGTAGGGCTCGGCCCACTGGCGCGCCGCGGCCGAGAACTCCGCCCGCGCCTGGCCGCAGCGCCGCCCCTGCAGAGAGCCCAGCATCCTGAACAGGCGCCAGCGCACGCCGTCCAGCCCCTCGACTTCGGCCCAGGGCAGGTCCCCGGCCGCTTGCGCAGCCGGGCCGCCCTGGGCGAAGACCGCCCAAGCCAGGTCCAACTCCCGGTCCGGCCGCGGGCCCAGGCGCTCGGCCAGGCTCAGATGCTCCACGGCCCCATCCAGGTCGCCGTCGCGCAGGGATCTTCGGCCCTGCTCCGAATGCAGGCAGGCCCAGCCCGGGCGGCTGCGCAGCAGGCCGGCCAGCCGCCCCGGCTCCGCCGCACGCGCAGGGTACACCGCCGCCAGCCACAGAGTGTAGAGACCCAGCAGTCCGGCAGGCACCGCCGCGCCGCCCGCGATCCAGGCGCAGGCCCCGGCCGGTCTGGGCTCGGCCGAGAACAGCCAGTCCGCGCAGCCCGCGGCCAAGACCGCAAGCAAGGGCCAGGCCGGATCGAAATACGAGGCCTTCACCGCCAGCAGGCAGTGGATGCCCACATAGCAGGCCGCCAGCACAGCCAGCAGCTGGACTCCGCGCTCCTTCCTGAGCCGCCACGCGGCCAGAAGCGCCAGCAGCAGCAGGAACGGATTGAGGCCCATGAAGAACCAGAGTCGCCGCGCGCAGGAGGCCAGGTAGGAGAACGGGTGCGCGAGCACCGCTGCGGCGGCCAGCCCCAAAACGGAGGCGCCGCCGGCCGCGGGACCCGCCTGGCGCCTCCAATCCCCCTCCTGGGCATAGACCAGGTTCGCCGCGCCCATCACGATGTTGAAGTCCGCCCGTCCGTCCTCGAACGGGACGAAACGATGGTGCACGGCCCAGTTCATGCGCATCCAGGGCAGCAGCAGCAAGATGGGCAGCAAGCCGATGAAGGCCAGCTCATGCCCGCGCCAGGGCCGCTCCTGGCCGCGGCGCGTCAGCCACAGGATGGCGGCGAGCACGGCGCCGAAGAAGAAGAGGGGCGAGCGCAGGAGCACGGTCAGCCCCACGGCCGCGGACGCGACCAGGCCGCGCCCCAGGTCCGGCGCGCGCGCCAGCCAGACCAAGGCGTTGGCGGCCAGCAGGACCAAGAGGACGTAGCAGGACATATAGTCCGTCCCGAAGGGCAAAGACGGGGCGGCCAGCGCCGCGGCCAGAGCGCCGCAGAGCGGGGAGTGCAGCAGGCAGCCCAAGGTGAAGGTCAGGACCAGGCCCGCCACGGCCAAGGCCGCGGCCGCCCAGAAGCCGCCGCAACCATGGTGGACCAGCAGGCCCTCGGCCGCGCTCTCCAAGGGCATGCTGCTCGAGACCCGGTCGCCGGGCAGGCCGTGCAGGAACTGCTCGGCCGCGGCGGTCTCGTCCCGCGTGGGCGAGAGCGGCACCTGGTCGCAGGGCAGCGCCCACCAGGCGCAGGCCAGAAGCAGGATCGTCGCCGCCGGCCGCAGCCAGCCGCTCACCCGCCGCCCCTCCGGCCCGGCCCAGAGCATCAGGGGTCCTGGAACTCCTCTCTCTCCGCGGCCGTGAGCCTCCTGGCCTCGTCGGCCAGGACGTAGACGAGCTGGGGCGTCTTGAGGCCGCGCACCCTGACCTGCTTGGCCGCGAAATGGCCCACGTCGTCCGGGTGCAGGGCCTTCTCCGCGTCGAAGCCCTTGGCCGAGACCGCGAAGGACAGGGGCGGCAGCTTCTGCAGGCGGGAGGCCAGATTGATGCAGGGGCCGATGAAGTCCTGGCCGTCTCCGACGGAGAGGACCCGGCCGCGGGCCACGCCGCAGCGCAGGCGCGCCGGCGGGGCGGCGAACTTCTTCCTGGCCCGGGGCAGGAAGTCCCGCTGGTAGTCGAGGCAGGTCTTGAGCAGGCCCAGGACCATGCCGCCCATCAAGCGGGGGCCGCGCAGGCGGTCGTCCGGCGGGTTCGTGTCCCAGAGGAAGAGCACGCCGTCGCCCAGGAACTTCGCGAAGAAGGGCAGGCGCCCCCAGACCAGGACCTCCTCGTCGTTCTTCTCGTGCGTGAAGCTCTGCGCGGTCTGCGCGAAGAGCCAGGCCAGGAACTGCGCCAGGAAGTCGTGGACGAAGAGGTCGGAGTCGTCCTGGCCGCAGAAGGCGGTGAAGCCCTCCAGGTCGTAGATGGCGGCCAGGGCCTCCACGGCGGTCCCCTCCCGCGAGATGTCGCCCAGGCCCAGGATGCCGGGGTTGAACCTCTCGAAGTCCTCGCGGCGCAGGGCGTTGAAGGCGGTCTTCTCTCCCACCACGCGCGGGGTGTAAGGCAGACGGAGCTCTCCCATGCGGTCTTCCTCCGGGCACATCATACCAAAGACCGGGGCCCGGCCCCAGGACCGGATTTTGTAGGATTGGGCCATGGCGATCCTGGACCTGTTCAGAAAACCCCCGGACCCGGAGGCCGCGGCGCGCCTGCTCGACCAAGGCCGCCAGAAGCTCTGGCAGAGGCGGACCACGGAGGCCGCCGGCCTGCTGGGTCGGGCCGCCCGCTGCCCGCAGGCCAAGGCCCGGGCCCTGGCCTACCGGAGCCTGCTCAAGAGGATGCAGCAGGACCTCGGCGGCGCCCTCCAGGACGCCGACGCCGCCATCGCGGCGGCGCCCGACCTCTTCGAGGCCCACTTCGCCAGGCTCGCCGCTTTGCTGAGCGGCGCGCGGGAGGACCGGCTGGTCCAGGCCATGGAGTCCTGGGACCGGGCCGCGCGGTGCGCGCCCCAGGACCTGGAGGCGCACTTCCTGAGGCTGCTGATGCTCCTGCTCGTTGCCGAGATGACGGCCAACGCCGTGGAGGACGACTCGGGCGTGACCCTCAGTTTCAAGCACACCCCGGTGGTGCGCGGCGCCATCCGCCTGCTCGACGGCTTCCCCGACCTGGCCGCCCAGGAGTTCGCCGGGACGGAGCTCTCGTCCCAGTCGGCGGGCCTGGCCCAGATCGGCAGGGGCCTGGCGGAGT
>JAQUNT010000312.1 GCA_028717525.1 Elusimicrobiota bacterium | reverse complement strand
CCACCTGCACGCCCGCCCCTCGGGAGTCACGCCCACGGGCGAGGAGATCCTGAAGAAGATCAAGGAAGCCGTCAAGGCCGGCAAGGGGGACTGCGTATGCTGCAAATGAACAAGCGGCCGGAGAGCCTGCTCGACGTCAAGATGCACTACTGCCCGGGCTGCGGCCACGGCATCGTGCACCGCCTGGTGGCCGAGGCCGTGGACGAGCTGGGCATCCGGGAGCGCACGGTGGGCGTGGCCCCGGTGGGCTGCGCGGTCTTCGCCGACCACTACTTCAACTGCGACATGATCCAGGGGCCGCACGGCCGCGGGCCGGCCATCGCCACGGGCATCAAGCGCAGCAAGCCGCAATGCGTGGTCTTCTCCTACCAGGGCGACGGCGACCTGGCCTCCATCGGCATGTGCGAGACCGTGCATGTGGCGGCGCGCTCCGAGAACGTCACCATCATCTTCATCAACAACGCCATCTACGGCATGACCGGCGGCCAGATGGCGCCCACCACGCTAGTGGGCCAGAAGGCCACGACCTGCCCCACGGGCCGCGACCCCAAGGTGAACGGCTACCCCATCCGGGTCTGCGAGCTGCTCTCCCAGATCGACGGGGCCAGGTACCTGGAGCGCGTCTCCATCCACAGCGCGGCCAACGTGATCAAAGCCAAGAAGGCGGTCAAGAAGGCCTTCCAATACCAGGTCGAGGGCAAGGGCTTCTCTTTGGTCGAGGTCGTCTCGACCTGCCCGACCAACATGGGCCTCACGCCGCTGGACGCCTGCAAGTTCGTCCAGGAGAAGATGCTGCCCGTGTACCCGCTGGGAGTCTACAAGGACGTAGAGGGAGGCAAGGCCGATGTATCAAGGAATTAGAATCTCGGGCTTCGGCGGACAGGGCATCATCTCCTCGGGCGTGCTGCTGGCCTACGCCGGCATGCTCGACGGCAAGCACGTGACCTTCTTCCCCTCCTACGGGGCGGAGATGCGCGGCGGCACGGCCAACTGCTCCGTGGTCATCTCCTCCGAAGAGGTCACGACCCCGGTGGTCTCCCAGCCCGACACCGTGATCGTCATGAACGAACCGTCCTTGGCCAAGTTCGAGCCCCTGGTCAAGGCCGGCGGGCTCATGATCATCAACGAGTCGCTGGTGAAATCCCGGCCCCAGCGCAAGGACATCAAGGTGGTCCTGGTGCCGTGCAACAAGATCGCCGACGAGCTCAAGGCCCCCAGGATCGCCAACATGGCGGCCCTGGGCGCCTTCTGCAAGCAGACCGGGGCCCTCTCCATCGAGGCCATCGCCAAGGCCATGTCCAAGGTGTTCAAGCGCGCCAAGCCCGAGATGCTGGAGCTCAACGTCCAGGCCCTGCGCAAGGGAGCCGCCATCAACTAGCCTTCCGGGCCCGCAGGGCCCGGAAGCCGCCCCGTCCCCCTTGAGGGGGACGGGGCGATTCTTTGCTCAGGCCTGTCCGGGGGGAGCCCCCTACGCGGGCCTCAGGATCACGCCGCGGCCGCTGGACCCGTCGATGCGTATGTCCAAAGGCCTCTCCAGCCGCACGTGGCGCAGCAGCTCGGTCTCGGACACGGCGGGCTGGGCGTCGAGCCAGTCCCAGCGCAGGTTCCCCCCGCCGTGGGCGCCGTGCACCGTGAAGTAGCCCAGCCCCAGGGAGGTCACGTTGTGGAAGAAGTGGGTCCCGTAGGAGGGGTCGCTGGCGAAGTCCTGCAAGGTGGTCTCCACGATGACTCGCGACTGCGAGATCTGGTTCCAGCGCACCGGGATGCCCAGCCAGGGGTCGCCCGAGCCCCAGCGGCCCGGGCCGATGAGCAGGCAGTGCCGGCCCGCGCGCTTGAGAGCCTCGTTGATCTCCCCGATCTGGACCGCCATCTCCGGGGTGCGGGCCGGGTCGAAGCAGCCGGGCTTGACGTAGACCACGTCCGTGACGCCCCGGATGTGCCCGTTGCCCAGGGCGCGCGGGCTGTCGCAGAGCAGGCGCTCCCCGCCCAGGCCCTCCAGGCGCACCTTCTGGGCGCTCCAGCGCGAGATCATGGGCCGCATCTGCAGGATGGCGAACTCGCTCGGGCCGCTCTCCCCGTCGGCGAGGTCCGCCGCGAACTCCATCTCCACGTGCGACCCCATGGTCTCCATGCCCAGGCGCGCGATGTGGCCGAGCACCTCGGCCAGCGGGAAGACGTCGCCCTTGAGGATGGGCGCGAAGGTCACCAGGGGCGTCCCTGGCCGCGAGGTCCCGTCGTAGACGCACTCGTTCTCGGCCGAGTACACGGAACCCACCGGCCCCAGGCTCCCGTCGGACGCGGCCGCGCCCAGGTCGTGCCAGACCATGCCCGGCTCGTGGTCGTACTCCAGGTCCGCGGCCGAACGGCCCAGGTCCAGGGCCAGGAACTCGCGCTGGGAATTGCCCAGGTAGTCCTCCACCCGGGAGAACTGGTGCAGGTGCTGGGGGTGGCTGGGCGAGAAGCGCAGGGAGCGGTAGCCGTCCATGATGGTCTTGCCCAGGCCCAGGGCCACGTAGGCCACCCCGTCTTCGGCCGCGATGGGCGGCACGGGATAGTAGTTGTAGGACTGCACCACGCCCGAGAAGCTGGGGTAGTAGCGCCGGCCATCGCCCCGCGGGCGGCCCACCAGGCGCTGGACGATGACGGCCATCTTCTCCTCCTCGGGCAGGTGCGTGGAGAGCCGCAGGTAGGAGCGCGCCTCCTCGGAGAAGGTCGAGGCGTAGACCAGCTTGACCGCCCGCGCCAGCTCGCGCACCCTCTGCTCCAGGTCCGGGCTGTTGTTGGGCAGCATGTAGGTCTTGTAGACCCCGGCGAAGGGCTGGGCCCGGGAGTCCTCGAGCAGGCTCGAGGAGCGCACCGCCAGGGGGCCGTGGATCTTGGCCGCCATGGTGCGCAGGTCCTCGATGACGTAGGAGGGCAGCTCCGCCTTGACGAAGGCCGCGGCCAGCTCCGCGTTGCTGCGCTCGGCGCGCACGAAGGCGCCCAGGCCGGCGTGCTCCAGGAAGAAGTCGAAGACGTCCGTGGAGATGACCGAGGTGTGGGGCACGGTGACGCGCAGGCCCGGGAAGCGCCGGGCCAGGTCGGTCTTGGAGAGCAGGAAGTTGACGAAGGCCAGGCCCCGCGCCTTGCCCCCGATGGAGCCCTTGCCGATCTTGACGAAAGGGCTCTCTTCGTCGAAGTAGCGGCCGTCGAACTGGATGATGGTCCCCAGCTGGGTCTTCTGCAGGAACCGGTGCATGGTCTCGATGAGGTAGCGGCGCAGGCCGCCGATGTCCTCGAACTCCGCGGCCTTGCGCGGCCGGATGCGGTAGGCGATCTCGAATTCGGTGCGGGCCATGAGCCACTTGGAGAAGTGGTTGCGGTCGGAGTGGTACTCGACGCAGTGGTCGGGCGCCACGCGCAGGCGCTCGATCATCTGGTGCAGGTCCGCGGCCCGGCCGTACTCCTTGCCGGCGGCGTCGCGGAACACGAAATCCCCGAAGCCGAAATAGCCGAGCATGAAGTCCTGCAGCTGCCGGAGCAGGTTCGGGGAGGTCTTGTGCAGGAAAGAGGCGCCCACGGCCTCGGCCGGGCCCGCCACGGAGGCGTCCGAGGACTGCACCAGGACCGGCATGTCGCGCACCGCCCTCTTGACCCGCTCCGCCAGGACCAGGCCGGCGCGCGGGTCCTCGCGCCCCTCCCGGCGGAACTGCACGTCCGTGATGATGCCCAGCAGGTAGCCGCGGTACTTCTCGTAGAGCCCCCAGGCGGTCTCGTAGTCGTGGGCCAGGAGGATCTTGGGCCGCGCCCGCATGCGCAGCATCTTGTGCGAGAGGTTGATGCCCTCGGCCATGAGGAGCTGGGTCTGCTTCATGAGCTCGGCGTAGAGCACGGGCAGGTAGCTGGAGTAGAAGCGCACGGAGTCCTCGATGACGATGATGGCCTGCACGCTGGAGAGGGCCATGTCGTGGTCGATGTTGCGCTCGTCCTCCACCAGCTTGATGATGGACATGAAGATGCGCGGGTCGCCCAGCCAGACGAAGACCCGGTCCACGGCGGAACGGTCGCCCTCGGAGAGCTGCGCCACGTCCATCATGTTGAAGCAGAGCAGGATGACCGGCAGGCCCGGGACCTGGCGCTTGGCCTCCCGGGCGAAGGCCGGCACGTCCAGGTTGCCCACCGCGGCCATGGTGATGACCAGGTCGAAGCGCTCCGAGCCCAGGCGCTTGA
>JAQUNT010000311.1 GCA_028717525.1 Elusimicrobiota bacterium | reverse complement strand
AGCGCGGCGAGCGCAAGCTGCCGACCGCGGGGCAGCGCATCCCGGTGCTGCGCGCGGGCCCCGGCCGGCGCGACGGGCACACCGTGCTCTCGTACAAGCGGGCGCGGGCCGAGACCGGCTGGATGGCGGCGCTCAAAGCCTTCCAGGAGAAGGGCCGGGTGCGCGGCCGGGTCACGGCCGCCATCAAGGGCGGCTACCTCGTCAACGTCAACGGGGTGACGGCGTTCCTGCCCGCCTCCCTGGCCGACCTGCATCCGGTCCGCGTTCCGTCCCGGATGGTCAACACGGGCGTGCGCTGCTACATCATCGAGGTCAACGAGGCCAAGCGCCAGCTCGTGCTCTCGCGCAAGGCCGTGCTCGAGGAGGAGGCCGCCAAGAGGCGCGCCCAGCTCCTGACCGAGCTGCGCGTGGGCGAGGTGCGCATCGGGCGGGTCCTGCACGTCGGAGCCAACGGCGTGGCCGTGGACATCGGAGGCGTGGAGGGCACCGTGCGCATGAGCGACGTCTGCTGGGGACTGCCCAAGCTGCCTCCCGGCGTGGAGCGCGGCGCCAAGGTGAAGGTCAAGGTGCTCTCCAAGCCGGCGGACGACAAGTCCGCCGAACCCGTCCTGCTGGGCATGAAGCAGCTCACCCCCAACCCGGCCGACGCCCTGCGCCGGAAGTTCTCGCCCAAGGCCGTGGTGAAGGGCAAGGTCGCCGAGTCCTCCCCGACGGGTCTCAAGCTCGTCCTGGAGGGGGGGGCCGCCGCCTTCTGCGCGGCCGCGGACTGCGATCCGGTCTCCGGCTACAAGGCGGGCGACCCGGTCTCCGCCATCGTGCTCTCGGTCAACACCAACACCTTCGAGGTCCTGGTCTCCGTCAACAAGTTCGAGGAGATCAAGGACCGCAAGCGCATGGCCCAGTACCTCAAGGCGCCGCCGCCGCTGACCCTCGGGCAACTCCTCTCGCCTGAGAAGGACGATTGACCGGACCGGCCATCCCGGCGGGCGGCGCGCACGGCGCTCAGCGCGTGCCGCCCTACCGGTCCGTCTGGGCCGCGCTGGCGCGCTGGCTGGAGAGGCCGTCGGCCTGGTTCGGGCTCCTGGCGGTCTCGGCGGGGGTCTGCGCGCTGATCTACTTCGGGCTCATGCGCTCCTCGGCCAGGGCCCGGCCGCGCGCCGATTTCCCGGTCCGGCCCCAGATCGAGGCGGCCATCGCCGCGGCCCAGGTCCGGCTCTCGGCCGACCCGCAGGATGTCACGGCGCTGGTCGAGCTGGGGATGCTGCATTTCGAGAACGGGCCGCAGTCCTACCCGGACGCCGTCAACGAGCTCGAGGAGGCGCGCCGCCTGGGTTCCCTCGACCCGCGTATCTTCTACTGCCTGGGTGTGATGTACCAGGAGCTCGGCCTCTACCCCTTCGCCCTGGAGGAGTACCAGAAGCACCTGCGCAACTTGCCCGACGACAAGGAGGTGCGCATGCTGGCCGCGAAGCTCGAATACCGCCAGGGCGACTACGAGTCGGCGGTCAAGGAGTACGAGCGGCTCAGGTACCATGACCCCGACGACCCGCTGGTCATCGAGAACCTGGGGCTGAGCCTCTGGAGCGGCAAGCACACCGCGCGCGCCCTGGAATCCTTCGCCGCGCTCAAGGCCCTGGGAGGCCTGCCGGCCCGCCGGGCGCAGTTCTACCTGGGGCAGATGGCCCTGGAGGCGGGCCGCTACCAGGAGGCGTTCGACCTCATGCAGGGCAGCCTGTCCGCCGGCGGCGGGCCCGATTTGGGCATCTCCGAGGACCGGATATACTCGGCCTTGGCCATGGCCTGTCAGAAGCTCAACCGGCCGGCCGAGGCCCGCGACGCCTGGGAGCGGGTCCTCAAGTCCTCTCCCAACGACGCCAAGGCGCTGGCCGCCCTGCGCAATCTCAACCGCCGCTTCCCGGAGAGAAAGGCCAAGAGGCGCTGACCCGCATGCCCGAAGAGCTGACCGTCGAGGGGCTTCCCGCCGCGGCCCTGGCGCGCCGTTTCGGCACTCCGCTCTTCGTCTACTCCCGCGCGGCCATCCTGGACAGGCTCACGCGGCTGCGCCGGGCCTTCGCCCGGCCCGGGACCGCGATCTGCTACGCGCTCAAGGCCAACCCGAACCAGGCCGTCTGCCGGGTCCTCTGCGCGACCGGAGCCGGGGCCGAGGTCGTCTCGGGAGGGGAGCTCGCGCGGGCCCTGGCCGCGGGATTCGCGCCGCGGAGCATCGTGTTCTCCGGGGTGGGCAAGACCGAGGCGGAGATGGACCTGGGGCTGCGCCGGGGCATCCTGACCTTCAACGTGGAATCCTGCGAGGAACTGCTGGCCCTGGAGCGGGCCGCCCGCCGCCGACGGCGGCCGGCGCCCTTCTCCGTGCGCCTCAATCCGGACGTCAGGGCGCGCACCCATCCGCATGTGACCACGGGCCGCGCCGAGAACAAGTTCGGCGTGGAGGCTCCCCAGGCCCTGGAAATGGCCCGGCGAGGCCGCCGCAGCCGCTGGCTGGACTTCCAGGGGCTGCACTGCCATATCGGCTCCCAGATCCACGATCTGGGGCCGTTCGCGCGGGCCGCGGCGGCCGTGGCCGAGGTGCTCAGGCGCCTGCAGGCCGAGGGGATAGCGTTCTCGCTGGTGGACATGGGAGGGGGACTCGGCGTGAGCTGCGGCGCGGAGCCGGAACTCGACTGCGCGCGCCTGGCGCAGGCCTTGGAGCGGGAGTTCTCTCCCTGGCCGCAGGCGCGTCTCCTCGTCGAGCCGGGGCGCTATCTGGTGGCCGGCGCGGGGCTGCTGCTCGCCCGCGTGCTCTACCGGAAGGAGACCTCCCGCCGCCGCTTCGTGATCGTGGACGCGGCCATGAACGATCTGGCCCGGCCCTCGCTCTACGGGGCTTTCCACCCGATCGCGCCGGCCCGGCCGAGGAAGGGACCACGCCGGCGCGTGGACGTGGTCGGGCCGGTCTGCGAATCAGGCGATTTCCTGGCCCGGCAGAGGCTTTTGCCGCCTTTGCAGCCGGGCGACATAGTGGCCGTGGGCATGGCCGGCGCTTATGGCTTTTCCATGAGCTCCCAGTACAACTCCCGTCCCCGCGCCGCCGAGGTCCTGGTGGAGGGGGGGAAAGCCAGACTGACGCGCCGGCGGGAGACGGTGGACGACATCGTGCTCCCTGAGCTCTGAGCCGGGCTCCTGCCTAGGTTTTTTCGGTCCCTGACAGACCATCAGAGGTCTTCCTGGTTTTTTCCGCAGCTCCTCCTGGAGGGTCTTTTCCCCTGTGCCTGGCCGCCTGGTCCTGACATGGTTTTTTCAGGTCCCCCCGTTTTTGGGGGCCCTTGGCCCTGATCCGGAGTCGCCGCCTTACCTGGTTTTTTGAGTCCGGCCTGATTCCAGGCCTCTTGGCGACTTCCTTCCCCTTGTGGTCCCCCGGATCTTGCCGACTTTTCCGGTACCCCCTTGCCTTTTCAGGACTGGGACTAGACCCCCTTTCGTGGTCTTTTTAGGGGGCGCATTCCCCGGGTTGGACGCCGGAAAGTTGGCAACTTTTCGGCTGCTTTCTGATCATCCCTTCCCCTGGATCCTCGCTCCGGCCGGATCTTCCCAGGATTTTTGCCAAGATTCTGCCAAATTTCGACTGCTAGTTTTGAATATCTGACAAAATGTGTCATGTGTCATTGAATTATGCTTATAATTGAATGGCAATCACATTAAATCTAATTTAAGTTGTCGTTGTTGGGAAGCATGCAATCGAACTGGATATGCAACATAATATATCTTATCGTAAGTAGTTTGGGTGGGGAGGCCGCCCCCCTCTCTGTGCGACTTAGGCTATCGACGCGGCGAGTTGGTGCGCCAGCAGGAATGCCTTGACTCGGCCTGGTCCGGTGAGCTCGTAGCGTCGCGCGCGCCTGGATCCTGAGGCCAGGAGTTCGCCTTGGGCTATGGCTTCTTGGAGGGCCCGGTCCATGCGTTGCACCGGGTAGCCTGAGACTCTGAGCCATTTGGCCAGCTGAGCTGCTGTGGGTTTGGGCTGATGCAGGAGCTTTTGGGACGCTATGAGGAGTACTAAGCAGGCGTCCTTCTGGGATCTGTCTGCCGGGAGCTTGGCCCGCAGATGTATATTCTGGCCCTTGCGCTCGATCATGGCATCCCAGGCCAGCTCCGGATCGATGGCGGCCTTGGCTTGGCTTCTGGGCGCTCCTGGGGCTGCGGCCGGGGCACTGGCCTG
>JAQUNT010000310.1 GCA_028717525.1 Elusimicrobiota bacterium | reverse complement strand
CTCCTCGCCATAGCCCTTCAGGACGAAGGGAAGGTAGACGGCCCAGTGCCGCGCGGCATTGGACCCCGCCTCGGCTAGGACTTTGGACACGTGCCGGCTCTCAGGTTCCGTATCATAATGTCTGGCAATGCAGTTGCATCGGGTCTGGCTCTGGACGGCTCTGGCGGTCCTCCTGCCCCCGCGCTCGGCCTCGGGCGCCGGCGGCGTCACCGCTGCGGACCTGGAGCAGGCGCAGGCCATCGTCGGCCGGATGCGGGCCCTCTCCCAGGTCATCTCCAGCCGGCCGGAGCCGCGCAGCCCGGCTGACATGGCCCAACTGAGACGCTGCGGCCCCTGGGGAGCCTTCTGCGCGCAGGATCTGGCCAAGGCCCAGCGAGTGCGCGCCTACGCCAACAACGCCACACCCATCGGCGCGGGCTTCAAGGCCTTGGGGCCGGCGGGCAAGACCGGCGCCATCGACGGCCCGGGCGGCCAGGGCGACGGCACCTACCGCGTGGTCGCCAACGAGGACTACCGCCTGCAGATCGTGGTGGATACCGGCTATATCTCCGGGGAGATCACCTTGACCCGCGACCCGGCCGCGGGGGGGACCACCATGCGCTTCGCCGGCCGGCGCTGGGACGACGACCAGGACGCCTGGGGCCCCGCCGAAGACGCGACCAAGGACGTGGTGGTCGAGTACGACGCCAAGAAGGACCTCGGCTACCTGCGCTGGGTCGAAGACGGCGAATGGAAGTACGAACGGTATTGGGGCGGCGCCCGGGGCTCCGGCATGACCATCGAGTTCGGCGGCGGCTGGAACCACGACTTCGAGCAGGCCAAGTAACCCGGAAGTCCCGAGGAGCGGATGAGATGAGAACATGGGCGTGCTTCGTCTTGCTGGCTGCGGCGTCCGCCGCGCAGGCCGGCGGCATCAAGATCACGGTCCTGCACACCAGCGACATCCACGGCTGGGTCATGCCTAGGCCGGCCGGGTTCTACGAGCCCGAACCCAAGCGCGTCATCGGCGGGGCCGCGGCCCTGGCCTCCTACGTCAAGAAGGTCAAGGGGCCCAAGCTGGTGCTGGACGCCGGCGACTGGTTCCAGGGCACTCCCGAGGGCACCATCCGGGGCGGCCGGGCCGTGGCCGAGATCTTCAACGCCGTGGGCTACGACGCCCTGACCGTGGGCAACCACGATTTCGACGAGGGCGAAGCGAACCTGGAAGGCCTCATCAAGGCCCTGGAGGCCCCGGTCCTTTGCGCCAACGTCTACCGTTCCGACGGCGGGCGTGCCCCGGAGTTCAAGCCCTGGCTGGTCAAGGAGGTCGCCGGGGTGAAGGTCGGGCTCTTCGGCCTGCTGAACACGAACATGAAGAACCTCGCTTTCCCGGAGCACATCGCCGGGCTGTCCTTCCGCCGCGGCGTGGACGAGGCCAAAGACGCCGTCGCCGCCCTGCGCGCGCAGGGCGCCACGGTCATCATCGCGCTCTCGCATCAGGGCCTGGAGCCTCCCGGGGTGACGAGCTTCGAGGCCGACCGGTTCCTGGCCGAGCAGGTCGAAGGCATCGACCTCATCGTGGGGGGGCACAGCCACGTGACCCCCGAGAAGGGGGAGCGCGGCGCCGTCCATGGGACCCTCATCGTGCAGGCCGGCTCGGAGCTGGTCCGGGTGGGAGAGGCGGTCCTGGAGGTGGACGCGCGCACCAAGAAGGTGGTCAGGTCCTCGGCTCGGCTCGTACGGCTCTTCCGCGACCAGGTCGGCTCGGACCCCGCCGTGGCCAAGGCGGTGGCCCAGCTCAGCCAGGAGGTCGGCGCGGTCTACGACGTGGTGGTGGGCACCGCGGCGGCGCCTCTGCAGCGCAGCAAGCATGGAGAGTCGGCCTTGGGGGACTGGATCACGGACTGCGAGCGCGAGTGGGCCGGAACCGATCTGGCGCTGCAGAACGGCGGGGGCATCCGCGCTGACATCGCGCCCGGCCCCGTGACCTTGCGGCGGCTCTTCGATGTGATGCCATTCGACAACCGCGTGGTCAAGCTGGTCATGAAGGGCAAGGACGTCAAGATGGTCCTCGAGCACGGGGTCGGCATGCAGCGCATCGTGCAGATCTCCGGGGCTGCGGTCTCCTTCCGCCGCCAAGCGCCGGAAGGCGCGCGGCTGGTCGAGGTCAAGCTCGCCGGCCGGGACTTGGTGGACGAGTCGACCTATACGGTCGCCACCATCGATTTCCTGGCCCAAGGCGGCGACGGCTATGCCGCCTTCGATCTGGCCGAGAGCAAAGACTTCACCAAGACGACCCTGCGGGACGTGCTGCGGTGGTGCGCGCGCAAGAGCCCCCTCATCGCGACCCCCGCCGCCGGCCGCCTGGTGCCATGGGAGGATTGACGGCGCCTCTTCCGCGTCGCGGAAGGAATGGCTCCATCGGCGCCCCGCTCTCGACGTCCCCTCGGGCCTGGCTTGCGCTGGCCCTCGTGGTCGCCGCCACGATAGCCGTCTATATCCCGGTCCTCCGATTCCAATTCGTGAATTGGGACGATGGGAAGTTCATCGTCGACAATCCGAGCTTCCGAGGCTTGGGCTACGCGCAGGCGCACAACAATCTGGGAGCCGTTCTGATGAGCCAAGGACGCACCGACGAGGCCATGCGGCACTTCGCGGAAGCTGTGCGGCTCAAGCCTGATTATGGGCTGGCCCAAGCGAATCTGCAGGCCGCCCGGGAGCGCTGGCGCCGCGGGCGATGAGTCGCTTACTCGTCCTTCCTGCCCGCCGCCCGCCGCCGGACTTCCGCGAGCTTGGCCGCGTCGCCGATGTCGTTGTAGTAGGCTCCGTCCGTGCGGAAGAGCCGGATGGCCGCGCCCTCGCCGGCCAGGCGCAGGTAGGTCGTCATGATGGGGAAGACCCCGGTCTCGCTCATGCGCGCCAGCAGTTCCGGGGAGATCACATGGATGCCGTTGAAAGCCAGGGGGCACGCCCGCGCCGGGGGCGTGCCGGCGCCCTCCCGGCCGCAGAGCCGGCCGGACTCGTCGAAGAATAGATGGCGCCGGCTCGGACGGTCCGAGACGGCCAGCGTGGCCAAGGCGCCGCTCTCCTGGTGGGCGCGGTACATCCGGGCCAGGTCGATCTCGCTGTAGACGTCCGCGTTGTGCAGGAAGAAGGGCTGGCCGTCGCGGAAGAAAGCGGCAGCCTTCTGGAGCCCGCCCCCGGTGTCGAGCAGCTCGGTCTCGCGCGAGACTGCGACCGGGACACCCAGGTCGCGCGTCCGCAGGAAGGACTCCACCTGCTCGGCCAGATGGAAGGTGTTGACGATGACCCCGTCCGCCCCGGCCGCCGCCAAGCGCCGGATGACCAGCTCCAGCATGGGCCGGCCGCCCACCTCCACCAAAGCCTTGGGGATCCGCTCCGTCAGGGGGCGCAGCCGGCGGCCCTCTCCGGCCGCCAGGACCATGGCCTTCACGTGACCGGGACCGTGGCCTCTTCCTGCTCCAGCTCCCGGTGGCGCAGCTCGACCTGCGCGTCGAACTTCTCGCGCAGGCGCCGGGCCAGGGCCTCGGCGCAGTACACCGAGCGGTGCTGTCCGCCGGTGCAGCCGAAGGCGACCATCAGGTCCGTGAAGTTGCGGCTGCGGTAGTTCTCCACGGACTGGCCGATGAGGGCGCAGGCGTGCTCCAGGAAGGCCGTCACGGCGGCCTCCTTCTCCAGGAAGGCGATCACGGAAGCGTCCCGGCCGTCGAGCTTGGCGTACGCCGCGTGCTTGCCCGGGTTGGGCAGGGCCCGGCAGTCGAAGACGAAGCCCCCGCCGTGGCCCCTCTCGTCGGTGGGCACCCCGCTGCGGTAGGAGAAGCTCTGGATGCGCACGATGAGCCGCAAGGAAGCGGTCCCGAATTGGCGCAGCTTGGAGGAGGCCACCATGCTGTGGAACACCCCCATCAGAGCGGGGAGCTTCACCGGCAGCTCCGTGGTGCGCAGGAGGTACTCCAGGTTGCGGATGGCGTAGGGGATGCTCTGCAGGAAATGGGTCTTGCGCTCGTAGAAGCCGCGCAGCCCGTAGGCGCCCATGGCCTGCATGATGCGGATGTAGACGAAGGCGGGGTAGAGGCGCAGGAACCTCGCGCGGTCGATGGGAGCCAGCGCGCAGGCGCTGTCGAGGTAGAGCTCCAGCAGCTCCTCGCGCAGGGCGAAGGGCAGGTCGGCCTTGGCGTCGAAGAGCAAAGACGCGATGTCGTATTGGAGCGCGCCCTTGCGGCCGCCCTGGTAG
>JAQUNT010000309.1 GCA_028717525.1 Elusimicrobiota bacterium | reverse complement strand
GGGGCGCCGAAGAGGTGCTTGATGCCCGCTTCGCGCAGACGCTGGACGATGTAGCGGGAGACCGTACAGTCAGAGCTCATGGGATCCTCCTGTGTCGAGGATTTTTAGCTTATTGGCCCTGCCTTAGGCAAATCCGCTGGAGACGGTTTTCAAGGGCGACGCCCGCTGCCGCTTGGTCCTAGCGCTGCGCGATCGGCGGCGGCTGGTAAAGCAGCTGGGCCGCGTCGATCTTGGCCGAGGAGATGCCTTGGGCCTGATACCAATCGCTCTGCCTCTGGACGATCCGCGGATCGATCTCATCGGACAGGACGTGGTTGACCAGCCGGAACTTGAGGTCCTTCAGCTTGCGCGCGCGGGCGCCCTGCGCGCGCCGGACCTCTTGGACCAGCATGGCCTGGGCCTCTTCCGGATGCGCCTTGATGAAACCTATGGCCTGGCGGTACGCGACGAACACGGCCTTGGCCAGCGCGGGGCTCTGCGCCAGGAAGCCCGGGTCGAAGCTGGTCATGCTCATGATCCAGGGCGAGAACTGGCTGCCGTGGGTCACGCAGCGCGCCGACGATCCGGAGCTCCCGGAGATGGCCGCGCTCTCGGCCGAGCTGCGGCAAAGGGGGATCGTGGTGTGGGATCTGGCGGAGGAGTTCCGCCGGTGGCCGATCGATCGGCAGGACCGCCTCTTCCTGCCCGCGGACGCGCATTACTCCGAGGCCGGCAACCGGATGGTCGCAGAGATGATCTACGAGCGGCTCCGGGCGGGCCGGCGGTCCAGCGCGGTCCTCTCCGCCGCCGGGAAGAGCCGGGAGGGACGCCGGTGAGCAGGGTCCTCCACCTCCTCCGGGAAGGCCTGTTCCTGGTCCGCAGGCACAAGTACTATTTCCTGCTGCCGGTCCTGGTGGCGCTGGCCTTGCTGGCTCTCCTGGCCTACCAGCTGGTCCCCATGACCGCTCTGACCTTCGTCTACGCGGGACTGTAGCGGCCGTCCAGGATGTACCTCTTGTTCTCAGTCATAAGTCCCGACTCGGGCCTCCGGCTGACAGGGACGGGGGTCTAGCCTGACCGCGGGACCTGGAGACTTTGGTCCCAGGGTGCGGGTGCCAGGCGGCCTAGGCCGGGCTGGGCCGAGCAACCCTTCCGGGGCGGCCCAAGGACCCTGGTCCAGGGATGGACCTTAATGTAAAATGGTGGGAAGCCAACGCCGAAATGATGACTCGCGCGCCGCATCCAGAGCCCCCCAAAGACCTCAGCGCCCGGATTTTCGACTTCCTCTTGACCAAGGCCGGCATCGCGGGCGCGACCGCCGCGATCACCGCCTTCTGCGTGCTCTTCTCCTTGTGCGTCGGGTTCGCGGTCTTCCGCGGCTTAGGCCTGCCCCACGTGTGCTATGTGCTCGCCATCGCCGTGTTCTGCCCCGTGTGCCTGGCCGCTCCCATCTCCTTCGGGATCTACAAGCTGGTCCTGCAGATCGACCGCGAGCGGCTGGAGTTGGAGAGGACCCAGAGGCTGCTGCAAGCCTCCCTCTCCCGGGTCAAGGAGCTCAGCGGCCTGCTCCCCATCTGCACCAGCTGCAAGCGGATCCGTGACCACAAGGGGGACTGGAGCGAGCTCGAGTCCTATCTGAGCCGCCACTCCCGCGCGGAGTTCCGCCACGGCCTCTGCCCGGACTGCACCCGGCAGCCCCAGCTCGACCCGACCCGGTCCTAGCCGCGCTCGCCATGCGCATCCTGGTCATGAAGTTCGGCGGGACCTCGGTCGCGGACCCCGAGAAGATCCAGCGCGCCGCCGACCGCGCCGTCGCGGCCCGCCGCCGCGGCCGGTCCGTGGCGGTGGTGGTCTCCGCCCCGGGCGAGATGACCGACGAGCTCCTGACCTTGGCCCGCCGCGTGGCCCCGGAGCCCGACCACCGTGAGCTCGACCAGCTGCTGGCCACCGGGGAGCAGGTGGGCATCTCCCTCTTCGCCATGGCCTGCCGGGCCCGCGGGGTACCGGCGGTGTCTTTGACCGGCGCCCAGGCCGGCATCGAGACCGGCGGGGCCCACACCCGGGCCCAGATCGTGCGCATCCGGACCGGCAAGCTCCTGCGCGAGCTCAAGGCCGGCCGCATCGTGGCCGTGGCGGGCTTCCAGGGAGTCACCGAGGACCAGGACGTGGCCACCCTGGGACGGGGCGGCTCGGACCTGACCGCCGTGGCCCTGGCCACGGCCCTGCGCACGCGGGAATGCGAGATCTACTCGGACGTCAAGGGCGTCTACACCGCCGACCCCCGGCTGGTCTCCGAGGCCCGCCGGCTCGACCGCATCACGGGCGAAGAGATGCTGGAGCTGGCCGGCGCCGGCGCGCAGGTGATGCAGCCGCGCTCCATCGAAGTGGCCGAGCGCTTCGGCGTGTCCATCCACGTGCGCTCCGCCTTCCACCCGCAGCCGGGCACCTGGATCGTACCCAAGGGAGATACCATGCTGGAGAAAGCCTTCGTCTCGGCCCTGGCTCTGGACAAGAGCGAGGTGCGGCTCAACGTGACCGACGTGCCGGACCGCCCGGGCGTGGCGGCCTCCGTGCTCTCGGCCCTGGCCGAGCGGCACATCCCCGTGGACATGATCGTGCAGTCCGCGCCCTCCCGCGCGGGGGTCAACGCCATCTCGCTGATGACCCCGCGCAGCTTCGCGGCCAAGGCTCGGGAGGCCCTGGCCCCCCTGGCCCGGCGCCTGGGCGCGGCCGTGGACATCCGCGACGGGGTGGCCAAGGTCTCGGCCGTGGGCACGGGGTTCCGGCACCATCCCGGCATCGCCGCGCGGATGTTCGACACCTTGGCCGAGCACAAGATCAACATCCACATGATCGTGGCCTCCGACCTGCGCATCTCGACCGTGGTCGACGCCGCGCACGGGGAGACCGCCCTGCGCGCCCTGCACAAGGCCTACGGCCTGGCGCGCAAGAAGAGGCGCGCGTGAAGGCCGCGGCCCGCAGGAGCCCCGCCGCCCCGCCGGACTTCGCGGCCATCGACTTCGAGACCGCGGACTACGGCTCGGACTCGGCTTGCGCCGTCGGAGTGGTGCGGGTGGAGGATGGCCGCATCTCCAGGCGCTTCCACCGCCTCATCCGCCCGCCGCGCCAGCGCTTCGTCTTCACCTACATCCACGGCATCACCTGGGCGCAGGTCTGCCTGGAGCCGAGCTTCGCCGAGCTCTGGGAGGAGATCACGGACGCCATCGGCGGGGCGCTCTTCCTGGCCGCGCACAACGCGCGCTTCGACCGCAAGGTCCTGGAGACCTGCTGCCGCTCCGCGGGCATCGGCGCGCCGCGCTGGCCCTACGTGTGCACGGTGGAGCTGGCGCGCAAGACCTGGTCCATCTACCCCACCCAGCTGCCCGCGGTCTGCGGCCGGCTGGGCATAGACCTGGACCACCACCAGGCGCTCTCCGACGCCGAAGCCTGCGCGCGCATCGTTCTGGCCGCGCTCAAGGCCGGCTGGCGGCCTTCGGCCGCGGCCCCGAGCCCGCTGTTGGGATAAGCCTAGGGCCGGTCCTGGGCCTCGGACAAGGCCCAGGACAGGGCCGCGCGCACGCCCGCGTCGCGCTCCGCGCCCAGGGCCCGCGCCAGGGACCCGGCTCCTCTGCGGCGCATCAGGCGGCCCAGCGCCATGGCGCTGGCCAGCCGCACCTGCGGCTGCCGGTCTTTGAGGGCGCGCAGCAGGAAGCTCCAGGCGCGCCGGTCGCCGATGCGTCCGAGGGCCTGAGCCGCGGCCACGCGCACGAAGAGGGTCTCGTCCAGGCGCAGCAGCACCGCGCTGACGTAGGGGATGGCTGCGAAATTCCCCCGATAGCCGATGGCCTCCACGGCCTCGCCGCGGCCGCGCGGATCCGGCTCGCGCAGCACGGCCAGGAACCCGCCCAAGGATTGCGCCGGAGAGAGCGCATCGCGCAGGCTCTCGTCGGTGGTTCCGGCTGCCGGGGCCGCAGCGATGGGCGGCAGCTCTCCGGCGTGGAGCAGGAGGGAGAGGTCCCTATGACCGATGCCGCCCGTGCCGGCCGCAGCGGCCTGGGCCGATAAAAGAAGAACGCCGAAGAGCCATGCTTTGCGCATGTGTCAGGCCCCTCGGCGGTGGGCGCCTTATTATAGCAGGATTCCCCAGCCTGTCAAGGGGAGTGTATCGCGCCATGTAAAATCTAACCGTAGGGAGGCATGTCGAGACATTTGGCAATCTAACCCTGCCGAGGGAGGCAGGGATGACCCAGAGAGCGCGTATGGAATATTTCAAGGCGATTTACCAAC
>JAQUNT010000308.1 GCA_028717525.1 Elusimicrobiota bacterium | reverse complement strand
CGTTCCCCGCGGGCAGCGGCTGCAACAGCTCCATCTGCGGCTCCGGCCTGCTCGATGCCGCGGCCGCCGTGCAGGCGGCCCGGCCGGCCGCGCCCACGGGCCTGGCGGCCAGGGCTTTGGGGGTCTCCTCCATGACCTGGACCTGGGACGATTCCGGCGCCGCGAGCTACTCTTTCCACTACTCCACCGGGGGCCCGGCCAGCAGCGTCGCGGGCACCAGCCTCACGCAGGTGGGGCTCGCGACCAATACCGCCTATGGCGCGGCGGTCTCCGCGGGCACGGGCTCAGAGGGCCTGCGCTCCGCGACCGTCACCGCCTACACCTTGGCCGCGCCGCCGACCAGCTTCGCCCTGCTCCAGGTGAACTCGTCTTCTATCACCGTCTATTGGGCCGCCAACACCAATTGGTCGACCACGACCTACCGCCTGGACTATTGGACGGCGGGCGGTTCGACCTTCTCGGCCACGACTCTGGCGACCCAGGCGACCCAATCCACGGCCGCGGCGACCGGACTTTTCTCCGGATCCGACTACTGGCTGACCGTCTACGCCCTCAACGGCGACGGCGTCGCCACCCCCAGCGGCGTCGTCCAGCACGCTCTGACCGCCGCCGCAGCGGCCACGACCATAGGTCCGTCCGGAGGGACGGTCTCGAGCGGGCGCTCCGTGCTGCGCATCCCCGGGGGGGCCTATGCCCAGGACGTCCAGGTGAGCCTGGAGGCGGCGGCCAGCCTGAACTGTGGAGCCTCCTCCGTGGAGTCTTTGGCCGGCACCGGCATCGGCCTCGAGGTGTCCCTCAGTCCGGCTGTGGAGCCCTCCGGCTCCGTCCTGCTCACCATGTCCTACCAGGACGCCTCTCTCGCGGGCTTCGATCCGAGCGCCTTCGCCATCGCCCGCTGCGACACGGCGACCAGCGCCTGGGTCCCCTTGACCTCCACGGTCGACACGGCGAACAAGACCGTGACCGCGGCGACCGGCCATCTGTCGACCTTCCAGATCATGCAGGCCAGCCCTCCGGCCAGCGTCGCGCAGTTCAAGGTCGGGCCGAACCCGGTCCGGCCCTCCCGCGGGCAAGGCCACATGAATTTCGTCGGCCCGGCCGGGGCCCAGGTCCGCATCTATACCATGACCGGCGAGCTGGTCAAGGTCCTGGACCTGGCGGCCAACGGCTCGGGCTCCTGGGACGTCTCCAACCAGGCCGGGGGTGCGGTGGCCAGCGGGCTGTACTTCGTCTACGTCAAGAGCGGGGACAAGAGCCGGACCTTCAAGGTCATCGTGGAGCGCTGAGTGCTCAGATTCGGGATGACGGCGGCGTTGCTGCTGGCGGCCCTGGGGGCCGAGGCCGCGGGCTTCGGCGCCTCCGGCGTGGGGGCCACGGCCGGCGGCTTCCTGAGCCTCGGGGCCGGGGCCAGGGCCATCGGAATGGGCGGAGCCTACAGCGCGGCGGCGGACGAGGCCTCGGCCCTGTACTGGAATCCGGGGGCCATGACGATGGTGCCCCGGCGCTCCGCGACCTTCATGCACGCGGCCTACGTCGCGTCCAGCTACTACGACTACGCTTCCTACGTCCAGAACGCCGGGCCGTACGGAGCCTTCGGCCTGGGCCTGCAGTATTTTTCCGCCGGCTCGGTGGACCAGACGGACGAGAACTTCAGCCCGCTCGGCTCGGTCACCCCCTACGACCTGGCCGCCAGCGCCGGCTACGCCTACAAGTTCGAGCGGGGCTTCTCCCTCGGCGCGTCCGCGAAATTCATCCAGTCCAAGCTGACGCAGACGGCGAACACCGCGGCGCTCGACCTGGGCCTGCTCTGGCCGGGGCTCATCGACGACCGCCTGCGCCTGGCCTTCACCGCCCAGAACCTGGGCGGGACCCTCAAATACGACCAGGCCAAGGAATCCCTGCCCATGGCCTTCAAGGCCGGAGCCGCCTTCCGCATCACCCCGAACTGGCTGGCCGCCCTGGACGCGGCGGCCCCGCGCAACGACAGCCCCTACCTCAACCTGGGCACCGAGTATCTCCTGGCCGCGGGCGATTGGTGGCGCTTCGCTGGCCGCGCCGGCTTCAGCACGCAGGACCTGAGGCCCGCGGTAGGCATCGGCATCGGCGGCGGAGCCATGAGCGTGGACTACGCCTTCGTCCCCTACAACTATCTAGGGGACGTCCATCGGGTCTCGCTGACCTTCAGCTTCTAGGCCAATCCCAGCGCGAAGCGCACCAGGGCCCGGGCCTTGGCCATCATCCCGGAGGACGGCGCGTTCTCCTTGAGCAGCTGGGCCGAGTACTGGAAGGCCGCCCAGACGTTGATGAACCCGTCGCCCACCTCGTCGACCGGAGCCACCTTCTCGGCGGTCTGGGTCATGGAGTAGCGGGCCAGGTCCATGGCGAACTGGGTCAGCTGGGGTCCGGGTAGAGCCGGCAGGTTGTCCTTGAGCAGGACCAGGATGCCGCGGGTCAGGAGCAGGAAAGCCCCGAAGACCCCGGGGTTGCTCATGGAGGTCCCGGACATGGAGGCTCCGGGCCCGCCCAGCTCCGGCACGGTCGCGCCGCTCGGGACGGGAGCCACGAGGTTGACCCCCACGCCGGATTCGTCGGGCTTCTGCGGGTAGTTCTTGTACTGCTCGGGGTTGCGCGCCGTGGTCGAGCTGCCCGGGCCGCGCGAGGAGAAGTACGCGGTCTTCTTGTCCGCGTCCGAGGCCGCGACGGCCTTGATGCGCTTGACCTTGCCCACGACCTTGCCGTTGATGACGAGGTCCGTGAACTGGTAGGCGATGGCCGGCCCGCCGATGGTGTTCTTGCGGCTGCCCGCGTTGCCGGCGGAGATGCTGTGGTGCGTGCCCGCTTCCGCGGACTTGACGAAGAGCTTCTCGATGGCGCCCGCGGGGTCGCCGGAGCCGTCGCCCCAGGAGTTGGTGGTGCCCAAGGCGCCGTCCTGAATGGCCATGTTGAGCTTGAAGAGGATGTCGCTCTCCGAGGCCGAGCCGTTGGGGAAGATGTTGTAGTTGCGGCCCGCGTAGTTCCAGCGGTCCATCCCGACCACGGTGCCCGCGGTGTGCGTGCCGTGGGTCTCGCTGTCGGAGTCGTTGGACACGCTCTTTTCGAAGCGGCCGTTGAGGTAGGGGTGGGTCACCGAGACCCAGGTGTCGAGCACGGCCCAGGGCAAGACCGGGTTCTCGACCGCCAGGCCGAGGGCGCGGCGCACGGTGCGTCCGGCCCACTGGGTCAGGCGCGAGACCAGGCCCTGCTTCCGGCCGGGAGCGGCGGGGTCGCCCAGGATCTTCTGGAGCTCGGCCTGGAGCTTGTCCGCGCCGATGACCTTGGCCATCTCCTTGAGGCCCACGGTGCGGGCCTGGGGCTCGGCCTGCATGGGCGCCGGGACGTTGAAGACCCGGCCGACCTGGACCTTGAGGCCCTGGGACTCGAGCCAAGCCTTGAGCGCGTCGGCGCTGCCCGCGCCGACCTTGAGCACCGCGGTGTTGATCTGGGAGACCGCGCCGATGGCGCGCGCGTCGTGCGCCGCGAGGACGTCTGCGGACACGCCCAGGTTGCTGAGCTGGGTCCGCATCGCGATATCGACGTCCTTGACGCTAAGGCCCGGCTTGGCGAGCGCGACCGGGTAGACGTCCTCGGTCATGACCTTGCCCGAGCCCTCCGGGGCGGAGACCAGGAGCTCCACCTCGCCGGCCTGGCCGATGCGCGTCTGGAAGTCGCCGTCAGCCGAAGAGCGGGACTCGCCCGCGGACATGTCCGCGTACTGCGGGGCCGGGGCCGCCAGGGCCTGCATGGACTGGGCGAAGGGGGTGGGCTGGCCGTCGGGGGTCTGGAAGGCGGTCTGCATCAGCGAGCCCGCGGGTGCGGCCGCGGCGGCCACGGGCTGGGCCTGGAGCCCGGCGACGGGCGCGACCGTGGGCACGACTTGGCGGGAGAGCCCGGGCGCGGCGAGCAAGGACGGGGCCAGGAGGCCGGGGGTCAAGGAAGGCCCGCCCTGCAAAGACGAGAGCCCGGAGTTGAGCACCGGGACGGCGCCGGGCGCGACGGGCGCGGCGACGGCGCGGCCCGAAGCGACCGCGGCGGCCGCGGCGGCCGGAGCCGTCGGGCCCAGCGAGAGGGCCAGAAGGAAGAGCGACATGGTCACGGACAAGGTCTTTTTCATCGTTATGCTCCTGTTGTTGGCTCCCATCATACCGCAGCCGGGGGCGCGGCCGTGTGGGCCGAAGGGCCGCCGGGACGTTGGGAAATGGGCCTAAGGCTGCGGACCAGGGGGCTGGGACCAGCGCGG
>JAQUNT010000307.1 GCA_028717525.1 Elusimicrobiota bacterium | reverse complement strand
CCTGCGCGTGTGGCTCCTGGGCAGCGCGGCCCTCTCCGTGGACCATTCCCTGACTTGGTACACTTCCGCCTCGCCCGCGCGCAGCGCGGCCGACTGGCTCGCCACGACCGCGCGCATCTTCGCTGACCCCGCCGGACTGCCCCGGCCCTGGCCCGCCCTGGGCTGGCTCCTCTGCGCCCTGTCCCTGGCGGCTGCGGCGGCCGGCCTGCTGCGCTGGACCCGCGACGCCAAGGCCGCCCTGCTCTGGCTGCTCGGCTACGCCCTGCTCTTCGGCTGCTGGCAGCCCTTCAACTGGGTCTACCGCATCACGGACCTCATGGCCTTCTGGCTGCTCGCCGCGCTCTGGGCCGAGGCCGCGCTCTGGCGGCGGCTGGCCCTGGCCGGCTGCGCCCTGTCCTTGGGCTTGTTCAACGGCGCCTTCCTCATCGCGCCCCAGACCGACCCCGCGCGCAACGCCGCCTACCAGGAGGCCCTGCGCGTGGCCCGGATCACGCCCGAGCCGTCCTGGGTAGTGGTGGTTTCCTGGGGCCAGGTTTACGTCCCGTATTTCGCCGGGCGAAAGCCTCTCAACCTGCGCTACTTCACGGGGCGGCCCGAGGCCTTGGCGCGGCGGCTGCAGGAGCTGGCCGCCCTCGGCTCGCCCGTCTTCGTCACCGACCTCGTGCTGGGCGCGGACGGCTGGGACGGATTCTTCCGCGATTACGAGCTGCAGGAGGCCGGGGGGCCGGGCTCGGGCATCTACCGGATAGGGATGAAAGGGAATCCCAGCGGCAGCAGACAGAAGAAATTGAACACCGCGGCCGCCGCCAGGAAGGGGCCGAAGGGAACGGGATCCGCCATGCGCAGCTCGCCGCGCAGCACCCGGCGCACGCCGTAGACCGCGCCCAGCAAAGAGCCCACGAGCAGGCAGTCGTAGGCGCCGGTGCCGCCGGTCCAGGCTCCGACCCCGGCCAGCAGGATGACATCGCCTCCGCCCATGGCCTCCTTGCCGAAGAGGCTTTTCCCCAGAGCCGCGACACCCCAGCAGATGAGGAAGCCCACCCCCGCGCCCAGGGCGCTGGCGGCCACGGACCAGTACCAGGAGCCCCTCTCCAACAGCGGGTTCATCGGCGCGCAGAGCAGACCGGCCGCGATCAGGCCGAGGGAGAGCGCGTCGGGGATGTACCCGGTGTCCCAATCGATCAAGGAGATGGCCAGGAGGTCCCCCACGGCCAGAACGGCCGGCGCGGCCCAGCCGGGATGGCTCTGCCAGCGCAGCCAGACCGCCAGGCTCAGGCCCGCCATGAGCAGTTCCACGAGCAGGTACCTTGGAGAGATGGGCTTGCCGCAGCGGCGGCAGCGGCCGCGCAGGAGCAGCCAGCTCAGGATCGGGACGTTGTCATAGGGCGCGATGGGCCGGCCGCAGCGCGGGCAGCGCGAGCCCGGCCAGACCAGGGACTCCTCGCGGGGCAGGCGGTAGGCGACGACGTTGATGAAGCTGCCCAGGCACGCGCCCAGCCAGAAAGCCAGGAACCCCAGCATGCCAGAATCATACAAAAGAAGGAGGCCCTCCCCTCGCCGAGGGAAAGGCCTCCCGTTCTTCCGTCAGTCCAGGCGGCTTAGTAAGCCGTCCAGATGCTGCCCTTGGTGTCGGTATGCGTGCAGTTGACCAGCACAGTCCCCAGGTTCGCGTCGCCTAGGGCGTTATTGTACTGCCAGCCGCCCGCGTCTGAGGTCGCGGTGCCGTAGTTGGCCGTGGCGCTGTCCGGGTGCCAGTTCGGAGCCTTGGCCACCGGGATCGCCGACAGGTACTTGCCGTTGATGGTCAGCGCTGTCATGAGCGACGGGTACTGTCCTTCCATGTCCCCGTAGTAGATGCTCAGCGCCGACCGGATCGCGCCAAGGTTGCCCTTGGACGCGCCTTCACTGGACTTGCGGATGAGCGAGGCAAACTTCGGTATGGCGATTGCCGCCAAGATACCAATAATGGCAACCACGATCATCAGCTCGATGAGCGTGAAGCCCGAAGCGCCCCACCTTTTCGTCTTGTTCATGCTATACCCCCTTACTGCCGTTAGGATTATGATAAGGGTAAATAATTGGTATCGGCAGTGTCAATATAGCCATGAACTGCTAACAGTATACTTTCCGCCCCGCCTCTTGTCAATGCCATTCTAGTCACCTAAGGTCAGGATCCGACGGGACAGGAAAAATGGTGCGCAGGGGGGGACTTGAACCCCCAAGGCCTTGCGGCCACACGGTCCTGAGCCGTGCGCGTCTGCCATTCCGCCACCTGCGCATCTGGATATTTCAAGGAGCCTGTGATACAATCAGCATTCTAGCAAAAATAACGGCATGGGCAAGGGCGAAGGGAAGGAGACCGGAGACAAGCAGGTCGTGGCCACGCACCGCAAGGCCCGGCACTTCTACGAGGTGCTGGAGGTCTTTGAGGCCGGGCTCTGCCTGGCCGGTCCGGAGGTGAAGTCGCTGCGCGAGGGACGGGCCTCCTTGGACGGCTGCTTCGGCCGGCACGAGGGGCGGGAGCTGTTCCTGTTCAATTTCTACATCCCCCCCTACAAGTTCAACACCGCCTCGCAGCCCATGGACCCGCGCCGAACCCGCAAGCTGCTCATGAGCCGGGCCCAGATCGACCGCATCGGGCGCAGCCTGCAGACCAAGGGACTCACCTTGGTGCCGCTCGAAGTCTATTTCCGCCGGGGCTGGGCCAAGGTGGCTTTGGCTTTGGCCCGCGGCAAGAAAGGCCCGGACCGGCGCGACGACCTCAAGAAGAAAGCCGCGGCCCGCGAAGCCGAGAAAAGCTTCAAGGGCAAGTATCGGGGCTAGCGCGCGTCAGCGCCGAAGAGTTCCTCGGGCCGCAGGGTGTCCGGACCCGCGATCAGGTCGTGGATCCAAGTCCCGGCCTGCTCCGGGCTCATGGGGACGAACTTGGCCGCGGCGCAGGCCAGTTCCCGCCCCTGCTCATCCAGGACGCGCCCGGTGGTGCTCAGCATGCGGGAGCCCTGCCCCCGCAGCCTGCCCTCCACGCGCAGGCGCATCCCCACCGCGGCGGGCAGGCGCAAGCGCGCCGTCATCTCAGCCGTCACGCACGGCCTCCTAGCCGCCACCATGGCGGCCCAGGCCATGGCCTCGTCGAGCAGGGCCATGGTGATGCCGCCGTGGACGAAGGTCTTCCACCCCAGGTCGGCCTCGCGCGCGGTATGCGAGAGGCTGACCACTCCCCCCTCCAGACGGCAGCGCAGGCGCAGGCCGTGCGGGTTGTCCTGTCCGCAGACGAAGCAGGCCCGCGTCCAGGGCAGGGCCTTCGCCGGATGCATCAGAACCTCATGCCCAGGCCGCACTCCGCGCCGCTCTGGCCGTGGACCAGGATGTAGGCGGCGTGGAAATAGAGAAAGGACAAGGGGCGGGCCCGGCGGTTCTCGCCTTCGCCCGGTACGCTGTAGTTCCACGGCCGCAGCTGGGCGCCCGCGGTGAAGCGGCTCTCCAAAGTGTTGACCGTGGTGCCGACGATGCTCTGATCCTGGGCCGAGCGGACCTGCAGGCGGACATGGTCCAGGCCCGCGCCCAGGTAGGGGCTGAAGACGGCGTTGCCCATGGAGAATACCAGGCTGCCGCCCGCGTGGCTGGCCGAGAAGGACTGGTAGACCACGGCATGCGCCACGGCGGAAATCAGCAGTTGCGGCGCCCAGGGTTTGTCGGAAGCATTGTAGAGCCCCTTGCGAATGCCGCCGCCCGCGATGGTCAGGCCGTCGCAGCTCGTGCCGCGGATGAACCCGTCGATGCGGTAGGGCATGCCGATCTCGGCCTGGACCCAGGGCAGACCGAAGACCCGGACGCCCTTGTTGCGCAGGATCGTGTCTCCCTTCGAGGGATAGGCCTGCCCCCCCGCGTGCCCGCCCACGTCGAAGCCGGAGAAGCCCAGGGGCCGGGCGCTGTGGAAGGTCGCCGAGCCCAATATCCCTCCCAGGTCGCGCGCGAAAGGCTTGAGCGAGCCGGCGTCCGCGTACTGCTCGAAGCCGCTGTAGCGGTCTGCCCGGGCCGGGACGGCCGCCAGTGATGCCAGCACGAAAAGGATCAGAGTCTTCATTGAGCCACCTCGAGCTTCGCGCGCAGAGCGCGGCCAGAGGCCGCCGCCGCCATCAGCGCCATGCGCTCCGCCACCTTGAGATTCAACTGCACGATGCGCTCCACCCCGGCCGGACCCAGGACGGCCGGGACCGCGAGGAATATCCCCTGCACGCCGTACTCCCCGTCCAGGAAGACGGAGCAGGTGCACAGCCTCCGGCC
>JAQUNT010000306.1 GCA_028717525.1 Elusimicrobiota bacterium | reverse complement strand
ACGCTTTCGTGGGCGGAGCCATCCCTCTGCATCTTCTCACCGAGGAGGCTTTCCGCGTCTACGACCGGCGCCTGGCCCCCTCGGGGGTGATCCTGGTCCACGTGACCAACCGCTTCCTCGACCTGCGGCCGGTGCTGGCGGCCGCGGCGCGCGCGCTGGGTTGGGGCGTAGCGGCCCAGCGCTCGGAGCCGGGCCTCGTAATCAAGGACCTGGAGCGGGTCTCCTCCTGCGTGGTGCTCGCGCGCGACCGCCGGAACATCTCGCGTCTGCGGAGCCGGGGCTGGAAAGACATCTCGGCCGAGGCCGCCTCCCGCCCCTGGACCGACTCGCGCTCCAGC
This sequence comes from Elusimicrobiota bacterium, assembly GCA_028717525.1. GTDB lineage: Bacteria > Elusimicrobiota > Elusimicrobia > UBA1565 > UBA9628 > UBA9628. The sequence continues at coordinate 3,950 of JAQUNT010000306.1, read as the reverse complement.
GTCTGGTCCGCCCTGCGCTAGCCCCCCGGCTGCCCGCGCAGGGAACTTTTTCGCCCCCAGCTCGTATGTATGGTATGGAGACGTCGAACTCAGGACGCAGGGAGGGGAGATGGGGGAGATACACGAGATGCCTGATCTGGAGCCGCGAGTCAAGGTCTGCCGGCAGCCGCTGGCTTACGGCAGCGCGCAGCTTCTGGGTTTTGCGGAGCTGGTCATCGGGGGCTCGTTCGTCATCCGGGACATCCGCATACTGAAGGTGGCCAAGGAGGGTGCGGAGTCGGTCTTCGTCGCCTTCCCCAGCCGCCGCTGGAACAACAGCAACGGGGACGGGGAGGAGAAGAAGTACTACGACGTGGCCTTCCCGATCACCTCGCAGTCCTACCGCGAGGCGACGGGGGCCATCCTCAAGGCCTTCGAGGAGGCCTCGGCCAAGGCGTAGACGGACGGCGGCCGGGCCCCGGAGAGCGCTCCGGGGCCCGGCGCGCAGGCGCTTTTGTTATACTATCGGAGGATATGAAGATGGGCTCATTCCACGTCGATTGTCAGGTCGCCAGCATCAGGTCTCCCGGGAAGTCTCTGAAAGTCCGCGGCCTCCTGGTGGACACTGGAGCGGAGTATTCCTGGATACCGGAAGGGTGCCTGGAGAGGATCGGGGTCGCCCGCAAGAAGAAAGATGTCGCGTTCTTGACGGCTGACGGCCGCCGGATCACCAGGGACGTGGGCTATGCGATTTTCCGGGTCGAAGCTTTGGAGACGGTGGACGAAGTGGTCTTCGGCAAACCTGGCGACCTGAAGCTGCTCGGAGCCAGGACCCTGGAAGGTTTCCCTGCCGTCCTGGACCCGCGCCGCAAGAAATTGGTCGCTGCCGGGCCCCTGCCTGTGGCCATCGGCTGCGGAGTGAAGGCGATTCGTCTTGAACAGGCAATACGCCCGGGGATATCGTTGGTCCCATGCGGGCCTTGCGGCGGAGCCCGCGTTTGAAGAAGCCCTGTCGGAACGAGTATAATCTCTACTCTCGATAGGAGCCGCGGCCGTTCATCCGCTCCTGTCCCCTGAAATGAACTCCAGCGCCGCCCCTTTCGGGCAGGGAAGACATCGTCCCTCCAGGGACGACGATTCCTTAATCGTCGACCGGAGCCGGCCTTGACCCATCGCGCCGGCACAGAGACCCTCCCAGACCAGCTGCTGCGCCTGGGCGAGACCTCCCGCATCGGCGCCGCCGTGGTCCCGCCCTGCCGGCCCCAGAACCTGGGCGACTGCGAGTTCCGCCGCAGCCACGGCCTCAAGTACGCCTACGCCGGCGGGTCCATGGCCAACGGCATCGCCTCTCTGGCCCTCGCCGAGGCCCTGGCGCGCGAGGGCATGCTCGCCTTCTTCGGCTCGGCCGGGCTGCAGCCCGAGGCCGTGGAGTCCGCCATCGCCGAGGCCCGCTCGCGCCTGGACGGCCTGCCCATCGGCTTCAACATCATCAACAGCCCCAACGAGCCCAACCTCGAGGCCGCGGTCATCGACCTCTACCTGCGCCGCGAGGTCCGGCTCATCGAGGCCTCCGCCTACCTCGACCTGTCCTTGCCGCTGGTGCGCTACCGGGTCAAGGGCATCCGGCGCCTGGCCTCGGGCGAGGTGGAGAGCGCCAACCGCGTGGCGGCCAAGGTCTCGCGCGTGGAGGTCGCCGGCCGCTTCATGTCCCCGCCCCCCGAGGCGCTGCTGCGCGAACTGGCCGCCTCCGGCGAGATCTCCCCGGAGGCCGCGCGCATGGCCGAGGCCCTGCCCATGGCCGACGACGTGACGGCCGAGGCGGACAGCGGCGGGCACACGGACAACCGGCCGGCCATCACCTTGCTGCCCACCCTCATCGCCCTGCGCGACCGCCTGCAGGAGAAGCACCGCTTCGCCCGGCCCGTGCGCGTGGGCGCGGCCGGCGGCATCTCCACCCCCGCCGCGGCGGCGGCGGCCTTCGCCATGGGCGCGGCCTACGTCATGACCGGCTCGGTCAACCAGGCCTGCGTGGAGTCCGGCACATCCGACGCGGTCCGCGCCATGCTGGCCGCCGCCGGCCAGGCGGACGTGGCCATGGCCCCGGCCGCGGACATGTTCGAGATGGGGGTGAAGGTCCAGGTCCTCAAGCGCGGCACCCTCTTCGCCATGCGCGCGGGCCGGCTCTACGAGCTCTATCGGGCGCACGAGAGCCTCGAGGCCATCCCGGCTCCTCAGCGCGCCGTACTGGAGCGGGACTATTTCCGGGCGCCTTGCGAGGATATCTGGCGCCGGACCCGCGAGTATTTCCTCCGGCGCGATCCGGCCCAGGCCGAGCGCGGCGAGCGCGAGCCCAAGCACAGGATGGCTTTGGTCTTCCGCTGGTACCTGGGCCAGGCCTCCCGCTGGGCCAACGCCGGCGAGCCCACTCGGCAGGCGGACTACCAGGTCTGGTGCGGACCGGCCATGGGGGCTTTCAACGAATGGGCCAAGGGCAGCTTCCTGGAAGACCCGGCGGAGCGCCGCGCCGCGGTGGTGGCCGGGAACCTGCTCGCCGGCGCCGCCTACCTGACCCGCGTGCACAGCCTGCGCTGCCAAGGCGTCTCCGTCGACCCGGCCGCGGCAGGCTTCGCGCCGCGGCGCGCTGAACAGCTGCGAAAACTGCTCTGCTAGAGGAGCCATGAAAAGAGAAGAACCCAAGAGCGTCCCCATCGCCGTCATCGGCCTGGGCTGCATGTTCCCCCAGGCGGCCGACCGCGAAGAATACTGGGCCAACATCAAGAACGGGGTGGACGCCATCACCGATATCCCGGCCAGCCACTGGTCCGCCGGCGACTACTTCGACTCCGACCCCAAAAAGCCGGACTTCACCTACGCCAAGCGGGGGGGCTTCCTCAAGCCCGTGGACTTCGACCCGGGCGAGTTCGGCATCGCGCCCAACGCGCTCGAGGCCACGGACAGCGCGCAGCTGCTGGGCCTGGTGGCCGCGGGCATGGCCCTGCGCGACGCGGGCTACGGCCCGGGGCGGGACTTCGACCGCTCCCGCGTGAGCGTCGTCCTGGGCGTGACCGGGACCTTGGAGCTGGTCGTCCCCCTGGGCGCCCGCCTGGGCCACCCCATCTGGCGCAAGGCCCTGGCCGAGGCCGGCATCCCGCGCGAGCAGGCGGAGTGGATCGTCGAGCGCATCAAGCAGGGCTACGTGCCCTGGCAGGAGAGCTCCTTCCCGGGACTGCTGGGCAACGTGGTCTCCGGGCGCATCGCCAACCGCTACAACCTGGGCGGCACCAACTGCGTGGTCGACGCCGCTTGCGCGAGCTCCCTTTCCGCGCTGAACCTGGCCGGCCTGGAGCTCGCGGCGCGGCGCGCCTCCATGGTGGTCACGGGCGGAGTCGACTGCTTCAACGACATCTTCATGTTCATGTGCTTCAGCAAGACCCCGGCCCTCTCCCCCAGCGGCGACATCCGGCCCTTCGACGCCCAGGGCGACGGCACCATGCTGGGCGAGGGCCTGGGCATGCTGGTGCTCAAGCGCCTCGACGAGGCCGAGCGCGACGGCGACCGGGTCTACGCGGTGCTCAAGGGCCTGGGCTCGTCCTCGGACGGCCGGGGCAAGTCCATCTACGCGCCCAGCGCCGAGGGCCAGACCCAGGCCCTGGCCGCGGCCTACGAGCACGCCGGCTTCGGCCCGGAGACCGTGGAGCTCGTGGAGGCCCACGGCACCGGCACCACGGTGGGCGACGCGGCGGAGGTGCGGGCCCTCACCGAGGTCTTCGGCAAGAACGCCGGCGGCCGCTCGCGCTGGTGCGCCCTGGGCTCGGTCAAGTCCATGATCGGCCACACCAAGGCCGCCTCCGGCGCGGCCGGGCTCATCAAGACGGTCCTGGCCCTGCACCACAAGGTCCTGCCTCCCACCATCAAGGTGCGACGGCCCATCGCGGACCTGGCCGCGCCGGAGACCCCCTTCTACCTCAATA
>JAQUNT010000305.1 GCA_028717525.1 Elusimicrobiota bacterium | reverse complement strand
CGAAGGACCGGCCCTCCAGCGGGTGCACCCGTTCGCGGATGCCGCCGGGCTCCACCGAAACGGTCAGGTAGTGGTGGAAGCGGTCCGGCGTTCCCGACGGGAACAGTGCCGAGCCCCCGCCCCCGGTCAGCACGTAGCGCACTCCCAGGTAGTCCTGCACGCCGAAGGCGTGCACGTGGCCCACGTAGACGCGGTCCACGCCCTTGGCCGCGGCCAGCTCCGTGAATTCCCGCGCGCCCCAGGAGAAGCCCCCGTGCGCGTGCGCGATGGAGCCGCCCCAGAGCCCCAGCTGCACGGGCCCCATGTGGGTGAATACGATCTTGCGCAGGCGCGTCTCCAGCACGTGCCGCAGCCAGCGCAGCTGCGCCGGGCGCAGGCGGTGGTAGCTGGTGTCGAGCACCACGAAGCGCGCCGCGCCGAGGTCGAAGGAGTAGTTGCTGGGGCCGAAGAGATGCCGGTAGAGGGAGGAGTCGGAGGGGCCGTTGGGCCGGGAGCGGTCGTGGTTGCCGATCACCGTCAGATAGGGCTTGTGCACCCCGGTCCGGGCCAGTTCCTCGAGGAAGCGGCCGTAGTAGCGCGGAGAGCCCCGGCCCACCATGTCCCCGAGCTGGACGCAGAAGGCCGCCGGCCCCTCCTGGATGGCGCGCAGCTGCCGGACGAAGACCCGGGGCCGGTTGAAGACCAGGCGCAGCAGACGGAAGCGGCAAGGCTCCACGTCGCCCAGGATGGCGAACTCGTAGGCCTGGGACTCCAGCCGGGGCTTGAGGTGCTCGAGTTGGCGGCTGGTGCGCCACGGCGCGGCCAGAGGCTCCAGCCGGCGCCAGGAGGGGTGCGGAGCCGCCAGGGTCATGCCCCTATGATAGAAATTTGAGTCCCCGAGCCAAAAGGTTTTATACAATGCACATGGAGAAAGGCCCATGTCCCCATTGCGCGCCTTCAAGGCGGCGAAGCTCAAGACCCCCAAGCTCCCGCCCGAGGTCAAAGCCAAGGTGGCCCAGAGCGTGGGCAAGCTGCGGCGCTTCGCCCTGCACACGGTCAACGAGGACTACATCTCCCAGATGCAGACGCTGCGCCAGGGCGCCTGCCGGCGCTGCGGTCTCTGCTGCAAGCTGGTCTTCGAATGCCCCTTCCTGCAGAACCTGGCCGACGGCCGCAGCCGCTGCCGCATCCACGGCCGCAAGCCCGACAACTGCACCTTCTTCCCCATCGACGAGCGCGACCTGCAGGACCGCGACTCCCTGGGCGCGCAGGTCCCCTGCGGCTTCAGCTTCCGCAAAGCCTGATGTTCGGCGAGCTCAAGCGCCTGGGCCGCGAGACCATGGTCTACGGCCTATCCACCGTGGTCGGCCGCCTGCTCAACTTCCTGCTCCTGCCCCTCTACACCCACTGCCTTTCGCCGGCGGACTACGGCGTGGTGGCCACGGTATTCACCTACATCGCCATCTGCAACATCCTCTACAGCCACGGCATGGATTTCGCCTTCATGCGCTTCTCCAGAAACGGCAAGGACACCGGCGACTTCTCCACTCCCTTCTGGTCCATGCTGGCGACCTCTTTGGCCTTCTCCGGAGCCATCCATCTCTGCGCCCGCCCGTTGGCGGTCCTGGCCTTGGTCCCGCCGGAGCTCTCCGACATCATCCGCTACTCCGCCTGGATCATGGCTCTCGACGCCCTCTGCCTGGTGCCCTTCGCGGAGCTGCGCCTGACCCACAAGCCCGCCGCGTATGCGGGGATCAAGGTCGCCAACATCGTCCTCAACATCGCCCTCAACTACGTCTTCCTGGTGCGCGTGCCCATGGGCATCCGGGGCGTGTTCCTGGCCAGCCTCATCACCGCCGCCGCCACCTTCGTCATGGTCGCTCCGGTGCTGTGGATGCGTCTGGAAGCGCGCTTTGACCGCAGCCTCTACCCCCAGCTCCTGCGCTTCGCCCTGCCGCTCATCCCCGCGGGCCTGGCCGCCATGATGGTGCAGGTCATCGACCGGCCCATCCTCCAGCGCCTGACCGACGACGCCGCGGTCGGCATCTACCAGGCCAATTACCGCCTGGGCATCTTCATGATGATGGTGGTCAACATGTTCGACGCGGCCTGGCGCCCCTTCTTCATCCAGCGCGCCGCCGAACCCGGGCACAAGGAGATCTTCGCCCGCGTCATGACCTATTTCGTGGTCACAGCCTCGCTCCTGTTCCTGGTCGTCACACTCTTCATCCCCGACATCGCGGCCGTCAACATCCTGCGCGGCAAGCCCCTCATCCATCCCGCCTACTGGGCCGGCCTGGGCATCGTGCCGGTGGTGACCTTGGGCTACCTCTTCCACGGCATCCACGTCAACCTTCTCGCCCCCGTCACATTGGCCAAGCGCACGGACCTGGTGGCCTGCGCGACCGGCATCGGTGCCGCGGTCAGCATCCTGAGCAATCTCCTGCTCATCCCGCGTTGGGGGCTCATGGGCGCGGCTTCGGCGACCTTGCTGTCCTACGTCTCCATGTCCGCCGCGCTCTTCCTCATGGCGCGCCGGGTCTACCCCGTGAGCTACGAATACCGGCGGCTGGGACACCTCGCCGCCTGCCTGGTCCTGAGCGTCTTCGCCTTCTGGACCTGGGGGCGGCCCATAGCCCCCTTCGAGCACGTGCCGCTGCGCCTGGCTCTGCTCGCCTCCTTCCCAGCCCTGCTCCTGCTCACCGGGTTCTTTGACGCAGAGGAGCTTTCCGAGCTCAAGTCGGTCCTGGGACGGCTGCGCGGGCGGTCGTGATCAGCGCAACGACCGCACCGGCTCCACCGTAGCTCCGGCCGGAGGCGTGATCGTGAAGGGTGCGGCGCGCGCGGGCTCCTCGCCCAGGCCCGGGATGGCGCGCGAGCCCAAGAGGAAGACCCCGTCCGCGCCGCGGCAGAACTCCAGCTCCACGCCGCGCCCCTCCTGGTCGTCCAGGGCGCGAGCCGCCCGGGCCAGCACGTCCAGGTCGGCCGCCTCCAGCAAGGTCGCGGATGAGCCCGGACCGGGAGCGCGCAGCTCGCGCCCGGTCCTGCGCTCGAGCAGGAACTCCTGAGCCGTCCCTCCGCCCCGCTTGACCGCCGAGACCACGATGCGCGACCGGTTGCCGCTGACCGGGTCCCGGCTGAACACGGTGCCGGAAACCTCGGCCTGGACCACGGCCGAGATGGTCAGCGCCGCGTCCGGCTCGGCGACTTGGCCGCCCTGCGCGGCGCGCTTGCGCTCGCCCAGAGGGCCCGGATCGTAGCCCGCAGCCCAGGCCGCCGCGACCTTGTCCAGCACCTCGGCGCGAGGGACCTGGGGGAAGTCCTCGTACGCCCCGGAGACCGCGTAGGTCTCGGCCCGGGGCAGGCGGCCGAGGATGTCCTGGCCCAGCCCGGAGTCGGGGCCGATCCGGCCGCCCAAGAACAGCGCGCGGATGCGCGCGGACTTGCGCCGCAGATCCGAGGAGGCGTCGCCCGAGATGTCGCTGATGCGCGCCTCCAGACGGTTCTCGGCGAGGAACCGGCTAAAGAACGCCGGCTCGAGCACGGCCCGGAGCGGCACCGAGGCCCCGGCCACGGCCGCGACCGCAGCCAAGGGCTCCGCGCCCGGAGCGGCGGCCAGCCCGGCCCGCCGCTGCTGCGCCGCGCGGCCGAACTCGGACCAGAGTCCCGCAGCGCCGGAGAGCTCGCCGCCGCGTCCGAGGAGCCCGGCCAGGGAGCGCAAGCCCTCCCAACGCGCCTGGGCCCGGGCCGTTATGCGGTCTATGGCGAGCGCGGTGGCCGCTTCCCGCAGCGAGGCCAGCTCGTCGCGCAGGGCCCGCTCGGCCGCGGCGGCGGCCTCGTCCAGGGCCAGCCGCTCCTCCTGGGCGAGGCGCTGCCTCTGCGCCCCGGGCAGGGCCGCGGCCACGGCCCGGGCCACCTCCTGGAAATCGTCGGCCCGGGCGCCGCCGTCCGCGACCCGAGCCGCCCGCTGGACCAAGAGCAGAGCGCCCGCGCGCGGCTCGCTGTCCCGGCGCGCCTCCCACCAGTGGAGCAGGGCCTGGGCGTCGCGCAGGCCGTCATAAGCGCGCAGCGCCTCGGCCGCGGCCAGCTCGGATTCGGCGTCTTGCGCCGAGGCGAGGGCCAGCGTGCCGCGCACGGGGTCCACGGTGGCGACGTCTCCCTCCCTGAGCCGCACCCAGGCCGCGCCCTCGGCGACCTGGAAGCGCACGCCGCCCTCGCGCTGCGCTCGGCCCAGGACCGGCGCCTGCGCCTCCAGGACGCCGTCGACCCAGCGCGCCGACTCCGGAACCACGGCCGGGATGCGGCGGCTG
>JAQUNT010000304.1 GCA_028717525.1 Elusimicrobiota bacterium | reverse complement strand
CGACCTCGGCCTTGGCGGCCAGGCCGATGACGTCGGCGAAGGTGGAGTGGCCCCAGCTGCGCTTGGTCTTGTACTCCTCGTCCGTGTACTGGGCCTCGCAGATGAGCAAGGACGCTCTCCTCACGAAGGCCGCCACCGCGTCGTCCTCCTTGGCGCTGGACTCGCCCTGGGCGTTGACCCGGCCGTAGGGCTCGTGGTCGCTGAGGTAGCAGACCGCGGCGCCCGGCGTCTCGATCCGGAAGCCCACGGCGATGCCGGGATGGTTGAGGAAGTGGTAGGTCACCTTGGCCGCGCCGACCTGCACGGGCCCCTCGAGTTCCACGATGTCCGGATGGGAGCTCATGGCCGCCATGTCCACCGGGAAGTACTGGTGGCTCATCTGGCCGCGCAGCACGTCCGCGAAGCCTTCCGTGGTCCCGTGCACGCCGTGGATGGTGAAGCGGTTCTGCGGCTGGTAGATGGGAGCGAAGAAGGGCAGGCCCTGGATGTGGTCCCAGTGGGTGTGGCTGATGAAGAGGTCGGCGCGGATGGGCCGGGCCTGAAACTCCTGGAGCAGGGCGCGCCCCAGCTCCCGGATGCCGGAGCCGGCGTCTATGATGAGCAGGCGGCCCCCCACGCGCAGCTCCACGCAGGGGGTGTTGCCTCCGTAGCGCGCGGTGCGCGGGCCCGGGGCGGGGATGGAGCCGCGCGTGCCCCAGAAGCGCAGAGAGACCGGGGTCTTGGCGCCGCCCACGAACTCCTGGACCGTGCCCAGCAGGGCCGCGACGTCGAAGGGCTTGGCGATGAAGCCGTCGGCGCCCGCCTGGCGGGCGGTGGCCTGGTCCGTCGGGTAGGTCTTCGATGAGCAGACCAGGACCTTCAGGCCGCGCAAGGACTCGTCTTGGCGGATGCGCTGGACCACCTCGTAGCCGTGCATCCGGGGCATGAGCAGGTCCAGGATGACGAGGTCCGGCTTCTCGGCTCGGACCGCTTCCAGCCCCGCGGGGCCATCCGCCGCGGTGCGCACCTCGAAGTCCGGGCGCAGGACCTCGGTCAGGAACTTGCAGATGTCGTCGTCGTCGTCGATGACCAGTATCTTCTTCATGGGCGCGGTCGGGGCCGGGCAGCTAGTTGTACCAAGCCCGGGGGGGTTCGTCAATACCCCCGGGACCGTCTTGAGGCGGGAACTTGGTATAATAGGCGTCCATGACCCGCCGCTTCGTCATCCTGGGCGGCTTCTTGGCCTCGCTGGCCCTGCTGGCCTACCTCATCGGCGGGCACCTGCCGGCCCTGCTGCGTATCGGCACCGAGTTGCGGTGGCCCTACGTGGCCGCGGCCGTGCTCTGCGCCCTGGGCAGCTACTTCATGGTGGGGCTGGCCCTGCGCGAGGTCCTGGCCCTGCTCGGACACTCCCTGCCCTTTCCCGTGGTGCTGGGCATCGCCTTGGTCTCCACCTCGGTCAACTACTTCATCTCCACCGGGGGGGTCAGCGGCTTCGCGCTCAAGGCGCACCTTCTGCGCAAGCGGCAGGTCCCCTACGCCACGACCGTGATGGCGGCCGTGGTCAGTTCGGCCGTCCTTTATTTCGTGCTGGCCTTGATCCTCGCCCAAGGGCTGATCTTCCTCTTCATCAACCTGCAGGGGGCGGGCCTGGCGCTCCTGGAAGGGGTCGCGGGCCTGGGCCTGCTGCTGGGCACCTCGGTGCTCCTGATGGTCTTCGCCTTCAACCATAAGTTGCGCGGCCGCATCAACCGGTGGCTGTTCCACCGCTTCAACCGAGTGGCCTTCTCCTTCTCGAAACGCGAGATCCCCCGCGAGGAGTTCGAGGAGTTCGAGCACCAGCTGGCCGCGGGCCTGGGCACCATCCACCACCACCGCGGGCGCCTGACCAAGACCATCGCCTACACCGGGCTGGACTGGGGCCTGGCCATGCTCACGCTGCATTTCTGCCTGCGCGCCGCGGGCCTGCCGCACATCCCGATCGGGCCCTTGGTCGCGGGCTTCACGGTAGGGCAGGCCACCACCCTCATCCCGGCCCTGCCCGGCGGGCTGGGCGCCATGGAGGGCTCCATGGCCGCCACCTTCAGCGGCCTCGGGCTGGACTGGGACGGTGCGCTCATGGCCGTGCTGATTTACCGCGTCGCGTACTACCTCCTCCCCGGCGTCCTGAGCGTCTTCGTCCTCTGGGGCTTGAAGATGTCCGAGCCGGACCTCATCGTCCAGACCGAGCTGGAGGCCCTGCCGGAGGAGTTCAAGCGCCGAGCCCGGGAGCACGAGCACGGTCATATCTGGCCGCACGCGCACGTGCCCGTGGAGGATTGACCCTGTGAGAATCGGAGCGATCTTGCTGCTGTTCGCGGCTACGCTGCCGGCCGCGGCCGGGGAGGTCTCCACCTTCACGGCCCGGGGCTACGTCCAGTCCGTGCTGGAGGCCGCCCCCGAGGTGCGGCAGGCGGCCGCGCAGTACGCCGCGGCGCGCGCGGCCTGGAAGTCCCAGACCGCCTCGGCCTGGCTGCCCACGGTGGGCTTCACCGGCCTGGCCTATCCCTATGGGCACGACCTGGGCGAGAACTACCGCTTCCAGCGCTGGAACTTGGCCCGCGCCGACACCGGCCTGACCACCTCGGTCAACCTGAACCTGTTCAACAGCTTCGCCGACTACCTCAAGGTGCGCCAGGCCTCCCTGTCGCGGGACTCCGCCGAGCAGGGCCTGGCCCTCTCCCAGCAGAGCCGCGCCTTCGCGGCCGCGCGGGCCTTCTTCGACCTGGGGCTCAAGGAGCGCCTGGTGGCCGTGTCCGCGGAGAACCTCAGGATCCAGAAGGACAACTACGACCTGACTTTGGACCGCTACCAGAACGGGATGCGCAGCCTCGCGGACCTCCTTAAGAGCGAGACGGACTGGCATTCCAGCGAGCTCAATAGCGCCCAGGCCGAGGCCAACCGCAGGCAGTCCTTGGTCCAGTTCAACCTCCTGCTGGGCCGGCCGGCCGACGCGCCGGCGGCCCTGGAGCCCGAGCTCGACGCCGGCGCCACGACCTTGCCCCAGCTGGGAGGGGACCTTGACGCCGCCCTGAGCCGCCGCCCCGAGATGGTCTCCGCGCGCCTGGCCCTGGAGACCAGCGAGGTCGCCGCGACCCAGGCCGCGCGGGACGGGGCGCCCCAGCTGAGCCTCAACGCCTCCTACAACCGCACTGATAACGGCCGCAACATCGGCAACCTCAGCCCGGACCCCAACTATCAGCTGGCCTTGGCGCTGTCCTTGCCCTCCGGCTTCAACGCCGCCTCGCAGTGGCTCAACGTCTCGGCCGCGCGCTCCCGCACCGCCGCGGCCCGGCAGAGCCTGGAGGTCAACACCCGGCAGGTGCGCAGCGACGTCCATTCCGCCTTCATCGCCCTGGAGACCGCCTTGACGACCTACCGCATCGCCACCATCACCGAGGACATCGCGCGGCGCAGCTTCGAGCTGGTCAACGAGCAGTACAAGCAGAACTCGGCCGACGCCATCCGGCTGTCGCAGGCCCAGCTGGACTTCCTTTCCGCGCGCACCTCCCGGGCCCAGGCCCTCTTCGGGGCCCTGGTCAGCCGCTACCAGTACCGCCTGGCTATAGGAGAACCCTTATGGAAGTGAGACGCCTCTGCACCTGGCGCCGCGGCGTGGCCGCGGCCCTGATCCTCGTTGCCGCGGGCGGCGGCGCCTGGGCCTGGCGCCGCCACCAGAAGGCCAAGGCCAAGCCGGACGCCGCGGCCGACACGGCCAAGGTCTCCCGCGGCGACCTGGAGCTGCACTTCTCGGACTCCGGGGAGCTGGCCCCCAAGAACTACGTGGACCTGGCCTCCAAGGTCAGCGGCCGGGTGACCGACCTGCTGGTGCAGGAGGGCCAGCGCGTGGCCAAGGGCGACAAGATCTCCATCATCCAGCCCGGCCGCACCGAGGCGGAACGCTACCTGCCCTTCACCGTGACCTCGCCCATCACGGGCATCGTGATGCGCTACCAGAAGCAGGGCAGCTATCAGGAGGAGAGCCGCATCGTGCGCCTGGGGGACTACGTGACGGGACTCATCGACTCCGTGACCCCCACCTACCTGATGACCATCGCGGACCTCTCCACCTTGGTGGTGAAGATGAAGATCAGCGAGATGGACATCCTCAAACTCAAGCCGGGCATGGAGGTGAAGGTCACCATCGACGCCCTGCCCGGCATGACCATCCCTTCTCGCGTGTCCTTGGTCTCGCCCCAGGCGGACAAGGACAACAACAACCTCAAGACCTTCAAGGTCGAGGTGACCTTGGGCCGGACCAGATCGGAAGAGC
>JAQUNT010000303.1 GCA_028717525.1 Elusimicrobiota bacterium | reverse complement strand
CGGGCCTGGTCGACATGGTCTTCTGCGCCAACCAGACCTTCGCCGGGCTCGCCGGCAAGATGGAGCGGCTCTGCGTGCTCGGCTCCATGCGCTACCCGGTCCGCCGCCGCGAGGTCGCGGCCTTCGAGGGGTGGTTCCGCCAGGCCGGCTACCGGGTGGCCGCGCTCAAGGATGAGGGACTGACCTTCGAGGGCGCCGGGGACGCCGTCTGGCACCCGGGCCGCCGCCTGATCTGGGGGGGGTGCGGCTTCCGTTCCGACGCCGGGGCCTACGACGAGCTGGCGCGCCTGTTCGCCACGCCCGTGATTCTGCTCAAGCTCGTCAACGAGAGGTTCCCCCACCTCGATACCTGCTTCTGCCCCCTGACCCAGGAGGCCGTGCTGATCTACCCCTCGGCCTTCGACGCGGCGAGCCTCGAGCTGATCTTCCGGCTCTTCCCGGTCATCATCACGGCTTCGGAGCCGGAGGCCCTGCGCCAGCTGGCCTGCAATGCCGTCGTCATCGGGGGCAAGACCGCTCTGATGCAGAGGGGCGCCTCCAACGCGGCGCGGCACGTGGCGGCCATGGGCCTGGAGGTCGTGCCGGTGGACGTCTCCGAGTTCATCAAGGGCGGCGGGGGCGTGCACGCCCTCAAGATGTTCGTCTATTAAATTTCTATACTAGCGGCATGAAGCTCGCGAAGTGGCTCTGCGTCCTGATGGGTCTGGTCCTGGCCTGCGCCGCGGCCCTGCCGCTGGTCCTGGCGCAGGAAGAGGGCTCCCCGGCGGCCTCCGAGGAGGAGGCTCCCAAGCCCAAGAAGAAGAAGGCCAAGCCCAAGAAGAAGGGCTACGACTACAGCAAGTCCAAGTACAAGGCCTACCGGGAGCTCACCACAGGGGAGCATCACAGCTACAAGTTCGACGATCGCGGCAACCCCATCGTGCCGGGGGCGAAGAAGAAGAAGCCCGCCAAGAAGAAGGCCAGGCCCGAGCCGTCCGAAGAGGAGAGCGCCGCGGGCGAGGAGTCCTCAGAGTCGGAAGAGAAGTCCGCGGAGGAGAAGTCCGGTGACGAGGAGCAGTCTGCGGCGGAGGAGATGGAAGCCGGCTCGGACGAGGAGTCCGGCGAGGCCAAGCCCATGAAGAAGCCGGTGCTCCGCAAGGAAGGCGCGCCCCAAGGGGCGGGCGCACCCTAGTCTCGGACCTCAGACGTCCACGGTCTCCGCGTGTCCGTGGCCGATGGCCCGCTTCAAGGGCTTGAGCAGGGCGAACATGCACAGCCCGGCCCCGCAGGCGATGCTCATGAGCAGCAGGAAGAAGCTCTCGTGGGGCATCTTCTCCCAGTAGGTCCCGATATAGCCGCAGAGGTAGTTCCCGAAGAAGCTGGACATGAACCACATGCCCATCATCATGGAGACCATGCGCGGCGGGGCCAGCTTGGTCACCAAGGACAGGCCCACCGGGGAGAGGTAGAGCTCCCCCATGGTGAAGATGGCCGTGCACAGGGTAATGGAGAAGAGCGTGGCCTTGCCGCCCTGCGCCACCTTATGCGACTCGGGCAGAAGCACCAGGAATGAGAGCCCCAGCAGGATGCAGCCGATCGACATCTTGGCGAGGCTGGAAGGCTCGGCCTTGCGCTTCTCCTGCCAGCGCCAGAAGGCCAGCACCAGGGGCGTGAACAGCACGATCATGATGGCGTTGAAGGACTGGTACCAGGTCGCCGGCATCTCCCAGCCGAAGATCATGCGGTCGGTGTTGGAGTCCACCCACAGGGCCAAAGTGTTGCCCTGCTGCTCGTAGACGCTCCAGAACCCGATGTTGAGCACGCAGAGCACGATGAGCGCCCCGATCTTCTTCCAGTCCTCCGGGGCCAGGGGATCTACGGGCTTGGCCTGCGCGGCGGAGGCCCGCTTCATGAGGTTGTCCGGGGCCAGGTGCCTCTGCCCCCAGAGGTAGACGGCCAGCCCCAGGAGCATGCCCACGCCCGCGGAGCAGAAGCCCCACCTGCCGTAAGGGGCGTAGTTCTCTCCCAAGGTCCCGGCGATGAGGGGCGAGAGGGTGGCGCCCACGTTGATGCCCACGTAGAAGATGCTGAAGGCGCGGTCGCGGCGGTGGTCGCCGGCCGGGTAGAGGTTGCCCACCTGCGTGGAGATGTTGGGCTTGAAGAAGCCGTTGCCCACGATCATCAGGAGCAGGGCCGGGAAGAAGAGGCTCTGCTTCATGAGCATGAACTCGGCGGCCGCCATGATCACGCCGCCCACGACCACGGCCTTGCGCTGGCCCAGCCAGCGGTCCGCGATGGTGCCGCCGAAGATGGGCGCCAGGTACACGAAGCCCGTGTAGAACCCGTAGATCTGGGACGACAAGGCCTGCGTGGAGAGGGGGCCGAAGATCCACTCCAGGCCGTTCTTGACGGCCTCGTAGCCGAAGACGTGCGGCGAGTTCTCGGGCAGGAAGAGGGACTTGGTCATGTAGTAGACCAGGAGCGCGCGCATCCCGTAGTAGGAGAAGCGCTCCCACATCTCGGTGGTGAACAGGATGTAGAGCCCGGTCGGGTGCTTGTTCGGGGGCACGAGCTCGGCGGGGGTCTTCGCGTTCTGGTCCATGGTGGCGTATCGTAACACAGTGGAGATTGGGGACACAATACTCAATTCCCGAAATAAGTCTTGTGTCCCCGAATTCTACCGGACTCTACCGCACCTGGATGGAGAAGCCGTCGGAGTGCGCGGACATCTCGGGCGCGTACATGGACTGCAGCACCGCCGCCCCCAGCCGGTAGGAGCCGGGCGTGGTTGGGCGCAGGCGGTAGCGCAGCACGTACTCGCCGTGCGGGACCCAGTCCATGAAGAAGTTGGTCAAGGA
The DNA here is from genome assembly GCA_028717525.1 of Elusimicrobiota bacterium. Taxonomy (GTDB): domain Bacteria; phylum Elusimicrobiota; class Elusimicrobia; order UBA1565; family UBA9628; genus UBA9628. Next base: position 1,463 of record JAQUNT010000303.1, on the reverse strand, counting down.
GTCGCGCGGCTCCTCGTAGCGCGAGAGCTGATCCCACTTCCAGCCGCTGCGCAGCTCCTCGGCCTCGAAGCCCGCGGGCTTGGGATCCTTCAGGTGCACGTATTCGAACTGGGAGCGGGTGCCGAGCTTGAGCTGGACCTCCACCTGGTCTCCTACCGCGACCGTGTCTCCGGCGGCCAGAGGCCGCAGGCGATAGGTCTCGCCCTCCTTGTAGCGCAGGAAGAAGCGCCGCGACAGCTCCAGCAGCCCCGGCCCCGAAGCTGAGGCCGGCTTATCCGTGGTGTATATCCAGGTCAAGGAGGCGAAGGCCAGGCCCGGGCCCGTCTTCTCGATGCGGGCGGTCCCGTGCTTGGGGGTGATGGCGGAGCCGAGCCTGGTCCAGCGCAGGGGCTTGGCCAGCCAGTCGAAGGGCTCGACCTGGGCCGTCTCCACGTCCGGCCCCCACCGGAGCGTGTAGCCGTCGCCCTGGTCCAAGGAGCCCCGCGACTTCAGCACGTCGAGCAGTGAGTAGATGGCCGCGGCCGAGGCCTTGGTGGACTTCCACTCGTTGCCCTTGCGGTTGAAGAGCAGCCACTGCACCATGCCGGGTATGCGCGGGTCCTTGGGCTTCAGCGCCAGCAACGTGCGCAGGATGAAGGCGTGGGTCTCCACCGTGTCGTTGTACCAGAGCCAGGAGAGCTTCTCCGGGGTCCAGTACACGCCCGCGATGGGGTCCTCGCGCGCCCCGTCAGTGGCGCGGGCCAGGTAGAGGTCGCCCTTGGCCTTCTCGCCCAGCCGCCAGTACACGTAAGCGGCCATGGCCTTGCCCATGTTGGTCATGGCGTCGGCGTGCTTGTCCGCGTAAGCGACCCAGGCCTTGGCGAACTTGTAGCCCAAAGCCGATTCCGGCCAGGACTTGGGGTACGAGGTCACCACGTAGGCCGCGTAGAGGATGAGGGAGACTTCGCCCGGCTCGGGCTTCAAGTGCTTGGGCACCTCGTTGTTCACGTAGCTCAGGGCCCGGCGCACGTTGTCCAGGGGGAGTTCCACGCCGTAGCGCTGCGCCTCCGCGAAGCCGGAGAGTACCAGGAGCGTGATGTAGGGGTCGGAGCGGCCGCCCGGGAACCAGGGGTAGCCGCCGTCGCCGTTTTGGGTGCTCTTGAGCTTGGCCAGGGCGTCGCCCAGCTCTCCCTTGACCACGGCCGTATCGAACATGTCGATCATGGGCCAGTAGCTCTGGCGCCCCTGGGATATCTCCTCCCAGGGCGTCTCCATCAAGGTCATCAGGCGCCTGGGGTCGCTGCGGTCCCAGGCCGGGGTGATGGTGCCGCGCTTGGGGATCTTCTTGGCCGCCTGGGCCAGGGCCGGGTACTTGCGGTAGAAGGCGTTGGTGATGGCCAGGGGCACGTAGCGGTTGAGCAGCTGCTCGCTGCACTCGTGGGGGTAGTGCACGAGGAAGGGCAGGCTGTTGAGGATGGAAAGGG
>JAQUNT010000302.1 GCA_028717525.1 Elusimicrobiota bacterium | reverse complement strand
GACGCGGTCTCGGGGGTGCGGCGGCCGGACGGACTGCAGCCGAGCGAGCGCTTCTTCCGCGTGGAGAGCGGCCAGAAGACCTCCGTGACCCTGAGGCTCCCGGACGGGGTCCAGCAGGCCCTCTTCTACGTCACCCGCGAGCCGAGGTAGCCGGCCGGGCCGGCGGACCGCTCAGCCGCCGCAGCAGCCGCCCTTCTTGGGTTCTTCCTGGGCGGGGTTCTGGTTGTCGGGGAACTGCTTCTCGCTCTGCGCGGCCTGCATCGACGAGACGCCCGTGAACCACAAGGCGGCTCCGGACAGGATGACGGCCAAGGACCGGTATAGCATCGCCTTCATTCTGGACCCTCCCGCGTCAAATCGCTTTCCAGTATAGCCCCGACCGCGGCCGGTGTCAACCTGGGCTCATGCGGTGCTGATGCGGCGCGACCAGGTGGGAGGACGGATATCCTCCGGCTATGCGCCCTCCGGCCACTTCTCTTCGAGGTCCCGGTCCGAGAACCCGAAGTGGTGCGCCAGCTCGTGGCGCAGGGTGATGCGCACCTGCCGGGAGACTTCTCCCTCGTCGGCGCAGAGGGATTCGATGTTCCTCTGGTAGAGGATGATGCGCGCGGGCGGGTGCGAGCCGGAGTAGGGGCTGAGCATCTCGGCCCTCTGCAGCCCCTGGTAGAGGCCCAGCAGCGTCCGGGAGCCGCGCCAGCGGCCGGCCTCGCGGCCGGGCGCGGCCTTGACCGAGATCTCCAGGTCCACGATGAGCTCGCGGAAGGGAGCCGGGATGTCGGCCAGGGCCGTCTCGACCAGGCGTTCGAAGCGCGCGCGCGAAACCTTCACCGCGGCAACGCCTCCCGGCGCAGGCGCAGGGCCAGGCGGCCGTGGCGCCAGAGCTCGCGCAGCGGCGAGAGCTTGGAGGCCCCCTGCCGGCGCGCGGTCAGCACGGCCGGGACCTCGGCCACGGTCTTGCCCGCGGCCAGGAACCGCGCCGCGATCTCCGCGTTGATCTCGAAGCCCTGGCTCTCCAGGCGCAGGGCGCGCAGGGCCTCCGTGCGGTAGAGCCGGAAGATGGCCGTGTAGGCGGTGAGCCGCGGCCCGCAGAGGCGGCGGTAGAGGCCGTTGACCCAACGGCTGGGAAGCCGGCGCCACCAGCGGACCTGAGCCGCCCCCGCGGGGGCCAGGAAGGGCGAGCCGCAGACCATGTCCGCGCCCGTGGCCTTCTGGCAGTCCAGCAGGGCGCGCAGCTGGGAGGGGTGGAAGGTCAGGTCCGCGTCCAAAGTCGCGATCCAGTCCCCGGAGGCCTCCGCGAAGCCCGTGCGCATGGCCGCGCCCAGGCCGCGGTGCTCCGATAGGGCCACGGCCCGGAAGTTGCGGCGCTCGCCGGCGAGGTTGCGCAGCACGGCGGCCGTGTCGTCGTAGGAGCCGTCGTCCACGGCGATGACCTCGGTGGGAACGGCCAGCGCGTCGAGCGCCGGCAGCAGCTCCTCGGCGAAGCGTCCCGCCGCGGCCTCTTCATCGCAGCAGGGCACGACCACGGAGAGGAGCACGGCGCGCTAGGCCGACTTGAAGTAGTCTATGGTCCGGCGCAGGCCGTCTTCCAGCGCGACCTCGGGCTTCCAGCCCAGCGCCGCGCGCGCCTGGCGTATGTCCGGGCGGCGCACCTGCGGGTCGTCGGCGGGCAGGGGCTGGCGCGCGACGCGGGACCGGGAGCCGGTGAGGCGGATGATAATCCGGGCCAGCTGCGCGACGGTGAGCTCGTGGGGGTTGCCGATGTTGACCGGGGCGTTGATGTCGGAGGCGAGCAGCAGGGCGATGCCCCGCACCAGGTCCGAGACGTAGCAGAGGCTCCGGGTCTGGGTGCCCCGGCCGTAGACCGTCAGGGGCCGGCCCTTGAGCGCCTGCGTGATGAAGTTGGGCACGGCGCGGCCGTCGTTGCGGCGCATGCGGGGGCCGTAGGTGTTGAAGATGCGCACGATGCGGACCGGGATCCCGTGGAAGCGGTGGTAGGCCATGGTCATGGCCTCGGCGAAGCGCTTGGCCTCGTCGTAGACCCCGCGCGGCCCGATGGGGTTGACGTTGCCCCAGTAGCTCTCCGGCTGGGGGTTCACCAGGGGGTCGCCGTAGACCTCGGAGGTGGAGGCCAGCATGAACACCGCGCCCTTGTCCTTGGCCAGGCCCAGGGCCTTGTGCGTGCCCAGGGCCCCCACCTTGAGGGTGGGGATGGGGAAGTGGGCGTAATCGATGGGGCTGGCGGGGCTGGCGAAGTGCAGGACCGCGTCGAGCTTCCCCGGGACGTGGATGTAGTTGGTCACGTCGGCCTTGATGAAGGAGAAGCCCGGGTTCTGGAACAGGTGCGCGATGTTGTCCAGGCTGCCCGTCAGCAGGTTGTCGATGACGATGACCTTGTGGCCCTGGGCCAGGAAGTGGTCGGCCAGGTGGCTGCCCAGGAAGCCCGCCCCGCCCGTGATGAGGACTCGCATCAGGGCCTGCCCACGCTGCAGTAGGTGAAGCCGGCCGCGCGGACCGCGGCGGGGTCGTAGAGGTTGCGGCCGTCGAGGATGAGCGGCACGCGCATGAGCCTCTTGACCTTCTTGAGGTCCAGGTCCCGGAACTGGGGCCATTCGGTGACGACGGCGGCGGCGTCGGCGCCCTTGACGCAGTCGTAGGGGTCGGGGCAGAACCGGACGCCCTTGAGCTCCGGCATCCTCTGGGCGATGGCCTGGGAGACCGGGTCGAAGGCCCGGAGGCTGACCTGGCGGTTCCGCAGCATCCGGACGATGTCCACTGCGGGCGCGAAGCGCATATCGTCCGTGTTGGGCTTGAAGGCCAGGCCCAGCAGGGCCACGGTCTTGCCCTCCAGGTTCCAGAGGTTCTCCTCGACCTTGCGCAGGACCCAGGACTTGGAGAACTCGTTGATGTCCTTGACCGCCTTGAGCAGATGGAAGTCGTAGCCCTTCTGGCGGCTGAGCCAGTAGAAGGCCTCCAGGTCCTTGGGGAAGCAGAAACCCCCGAAGCCGAGGCCCGGCCGCAGGAACTGGTTGCCGATGCGGTGGTCGAGGCCCATGCCCCGGGCCACCAAGGTCACGTCCGCGCCCACCTTCTCGCAGACCGCGGCCACGGCGTTGATGTAGGATATCTTGGTGGCCAAGAACGAGTTGGAGGCGTGCTTGATGAGCTCGGCCGACTTGACGTCGGTCACCAGGATGGGGGCCTTGATGCCCGCGTAGATCTTGCGCATCACGGCTTCGGCGCGCGGCGAGGTCACCCCCAGGACCACGCGGTCGGGCTTGAGGAAGTCGTTGACCGCGGTGCCTTCGGCCAGGAACTCCGGGTTGGAGACCACGTCGTAGGGCAGGCCCTTGCGGTTGAAGCGCGCCACGGTCTTGGAGACCCATTCCCCGGTCTCCACGGGCACGGTGGACTTGTCCACCAGCACCGTGTAGTCGCGCATGCTCTTGGCCACGGCCTCGGCCACGGCCTCCACCGCGGACAGGTCCGCGGAGCCGTCGGCGCGGGGGGGGGTGCCCACCGCGATGAACACCACCTGGGCGCGGCGCCCCGGTCGGCCCATGCCCTCCTCGACCGTGCCGGCGAAGCTCAGGCGGCCCGCATGGACGTTGCGCTGGAAGAGCTTGTCCAGCCCCGGCTCGTAGATGGGGATCCTCTTGGCCCGCAGGACCTTGAGTTTCTTGGGGTCGGAGTCTACGCAAACGACATGATGGCCCAGTTCCGCCAGGCAAGTCCCGGTCACCAATCCGACGTAGCCGGCACCGACGACGCAGACATTGAAGGTTTCCATGGGGGCGCTAGATTTTTGCAAAATTGGCCTGAGGGAGCAAGGAATTTATAGTAGAATCAAGTCGCGATGGGCCTACGCGAGAAGATCCGGGACCGGTCGGCGCGCATCGGGGTGCTCGGCCTCGGCTATGTGGGGCTGCCCTTGGCCATGGATTTCTGCCGGAAGGGCTTCCGCGTCGCCGGCTTCGAGGTCGACCGGCGTCGCCTCTCCGGCTTGGCAAGCGGGAGGTCGTACATCCGCGACGTGGCCTCGGAGGAACTGCGCCGGTGGCAGTCGTCCGGCCGCTTCCAGGCGACCGGCCGCTTCGACCTCCTCTCCCGGCAGGATGCCATTCTGGTCTGCGTGCAGACCCCCCTGCGCAAGTCCAAGGAGCCGGACGTCTCCAACATACTCGCCGCCCTGAGCCAGGTGACCCGCCGGCTGCGCCCGGGGCAGCTCGTGGTCATCGAGAGCACCACCTATCCCGGCGCCACCGAGGAGGTCATCCTGCCGCTGCTGCGCGGGGCCGGCCTGCGG
>JAQUNT010000301.1 GCA_028717525.1 Elusimicrobiota bacterium | reverse complement strand
CTTCTGGTCCCGGCTGTTGGTCTCCTCGAAGCGGGCCATCAGGGACAGGCGCTGGGGCAAAGGCACGGTCAGGGTGGCGCTGGGGCTGTTGCTGGCGGTGGGCGTGTTCTCGTATGCCGCGGCGTTGGCCGCCAAGTACTTGTAGCCCAGCTCGAGCTCCACGTCATAGGGGAACTCCATGGCGATGGTGCCCTGCAGGTTGTGGCGGATGTCCTGGCTGGCCGGGCCGTTGAACTGGCGGGCGGTGGTCCCGTCTTGGTACGTGGCCGCGGCGTAGACCTCGTTCCACAGCCCGGAGTTCTGGCGGTTGGTGAGCTGCGGCCGGTAGCTCGCGGTCAGGACCGCGTGCCGTATGCCCGTGTAGCGCAGGTCGAAGTCGCCGTTGAGGAAGACGTAGTTGATGGGCTTGACCGTGGCCCCCCCGCCGTTGGCGAAGACGTCGTTCTGCGTGGTGTCCAGGGCGCGGCCGTAGACCCGGGCCGAGGCGGAGAGGTCCTTGGTCGGGCGGTAGGCGGCGGAGAGGTGGGCGGAATAGGTGAATTGGGTCTCGCCGTTGAACTGGCTGTGGCGCTGGCGCGCCAGGGCGCCGGCCGCCAGGGACAGCTTTTCGCTGGGGTTGTAGCGTACGGCGATCTTGTTGACGGTCAGGTTGCGCTCGGGCCATAATCCCTGCTCGGTGGCGGGGGTCCCCGCCGCGTTGTGGAACCTGCGCATGGCGAACTCGTAGTAGGTCTGGCCCTTGTCGGAGATGTCCGCGTCGAGCCCCGCGTGGTACTCCTGCGTGTAATTGAAGACGTCCTGGCTGTAGAGCTTGTTGCTCAGGGACCAGGCCCGGCTGCCGTACTGGTGCTGCTCCCATTGCCCGGCGAAGAGCCGGTAGGCGGGGTGCTGGGGCATGGAGACGACGATCTCCTCCTTCTGGAAGTCGCGCTGGACCGCGTCCTTCTGGGTCAGCTGGATGCCGGGGGCGAACGTCGTCCCCGGGTTGGGGCGCCACTGGTTGTTGAACACCACCCCGTTGCGCTGGAAGGGCTCGCGGTGCGTGAGCCGGCTGAGCTCGCCCTTGAGGGTGAAAAAGCCGCCCCAGGAGAAGTCGAGGGAGCCCTCCTCGTTCCGGCTGCGCAGGCCGGTGAGGTCGAAGTCCAGCAGGGCCTTGCGCCAGGCCGTGCTCAGTCCGAAGTCGAACTCCCCGATGTCATGGGTCCTGCCGTCCCACCTGCGGACCAGGCCCTGGTTGGGGCCCTGCTCGGTGTCATGCACGAACCGGGCTTCGGCATAGGCCGAGGTCGCGGCGGGCTCTTCTTGAGCCCGCGCGGCCGGAGCGCCGGCCAGGATGAGGAGCGACGCTGAGGCCAGGGTCGTCTTGAGCGCGCGTTTCATCGGCTTTTCTCCTGGGATCAATGCCTGAAGGTGCTCCGGTGGTCGCTGCCGTGGATGGCGAAGTGGCAGGTCGTGCAGCGGGAGCGCTGCTGGACATTGTTCGCGGAGTTCATGTGCCGGTTCTTGTGGCAGGCCATGCAGAGGAAGGGCTCGCTCTGCTTGAGCAGCTTGTCGTTGATGGAGCCGTGCGGGTTGTGGCAGTTCTGGCAGTCCTCGGTCACGGGTGGATGCTCGAACTGGTAGGGCCCGGACTTGTCCGAGTGGCACCTGAAGCAGGTCTCGTTGACGGATTCGGCCTGGAGGTTCCGGAAATCCCCGCCGTGCGGGTTGTGGCAGTCCGAGCACTCCATCTTGCCCTCGGCGATGGGGTGGTGGAAGGGCAGGTTCGACTCCGCGGCCTGCTTGCGGTGGCAGGATATGCAGACCTCGCTCTTGGGCTTAGGCGCGCCCTCCCCCTCGTGGGTCTTGTGGCACTTGGCGCAGGCGAGGTTCTGCTGGTGGTGCGTGCTCACCTTCCAGTTCATGAGGGAGCGCTGCTTGTGGCAGGAGAGACAGCGTCCGTTGGCGGCCTCGGTGATCCTGGTCGTCGCGAAGCCGGGATGGCTCTTGTCTCCGGCCGCGGCCGCGTGCAAAGAGCCGGGGCCGTGGCAGGACTCGCAGGACTTCTCGAAAGGGACGTCCTTCATGGCCGGCATCTTGCGGCCGTGCCAGGACTTCTTGAAGGCCTCGGCGTGCTCGGCGTGGCAGCCCGCGCAGACCGCGGCGCCCACTTCCACGGCCGCCTCTTCGGAGCGAGCCAGGCCGGCCGCCGAGAGCAGACCGGCCACCACCAGGATCAGAAAGCGTCCGCCGGGTTTGCGCATCGCTGGCTCCTCCATGAATCGCCCTCAGAGTTTAGCAGGGGGTGCGGCTGTCCAGCCATGGCGCGCGCCATACCGGAAGTATGATTCCCGTCATGCTCGATAAGACAAGAGGCCAAAGTCGAATGGGAGTCGAGATCATCTGGAGCCCGCGTAGGAGTGCATGCTGCTCATCAGGTAGTTGACCCCGAAATAGGTGAAGAGCACCACGGCGAAGCCGGCCACGGAGAACCACGCCATGGCGCGGCCCTGCCAGCGGTTCGTCCGGCGCAGATGGATGGCGGAGGTGTAGACCAGCCAGGTGATCAGCGACCAGGTCTCCTTCGGGTCCCAGGACCAGTAGGAGCCCCAGGCCTCGTTGGCCCAGACCGCGCCCAGGATTATGCCCGCGGTCAGCAGCGCGTAGCCCAGGGCCATGGAGCGCTCGTTGAAGCGGTCCAGGCCCACGGCCGTCTCGTGGGCGTGGCGGCCGTGGTAGGCCGTCAGATAGACGGCGGCGGCCAGGAAGGACAGGGCCAAGGCCGAGTAGGCCAGCATGATGACGCTCACGTGCAGGAGCAGCCAGTTGGACTGCAGGGCCGGGACCAAAGGGGCGACGGTGGAGTCGAGCAAAGCGCAGACCGCCAGAAGGACCAGGCTCAGGCCGGAGGTGGCGGGGCCCAGCCACTCCCCGGGAGCCAGGCGCCAGAAGGCCGCGCAGAGCGCGGTGATGCCCCAGGACATGCTGACCAAGGACTCGAACTGGTTGGCGAGGGGGGCGTGCCCCGAGGCGTGCCAGCGCTGAGCCAGGAAGGCCGTCTGCAGCAGCCAGGCGGCGGCCAAGGCGGCGTGCCCGATCCTGCGCAGGAAGGGCCGCGCGAACAGGAAGGACGCGGCGTAAGCGGTCAGCGCGGCCAGGTAGCAGGCGAAGCAGATGTTCAAGAGCGCCGCACTCATGCTAGGAGCGCCTCCTCATCCCGCGCAGGAAGGTCCACAGCAGGCCGACGCAGAGCAGCAGGAAGCCCGCGTAGACCACCGGCACCCCGGGGTCGCGGTTGACCAGCAGGCTCGAGAACCCGGGGTTCTCGGGGTCGTAGCCGGCTTGGTAGAGGGTGTAGCCTTTCCAGCGCAAGGGCTTGTTCACCGCGATGTCCCGCCGGGCCGCCACCCAGCCGTTCTCCAGGATCGCCACCTCGCTGCGGAACTGCTTGATCCGGCCGGGCGCCAACTCGTAGGCGACCTCGTAGCGGCTTTTGGGGTCCGCGTGGAAGCCGGGGAAGCGCGCGAAGGCCCAGTGCTTCTCCGCGCCCTGGGAGTCCGAGATCTCCAGGCGCAGGGCCGGGTTGTTGGGCATCTGGGACCGCGTGGCCGGGCCGGCCTGGTCTATGATGAAGTCCGGATAGAAATCCAAGGCCTTCACGCGCACCGCGCCCCCGCGCAGAGCCGCCTCCGCGCCGGCCTCGACTTCGGCCGTCTCCCGCCAGCCTCCCGCGCGGCCCGTGACCGTGAGGCGGTGGCGCCCCGAGCCGTAGAAGTCGATGTTGAAGTCCTCCAGCTTGACCGAGAACGGCAAAGTGAAGCCCGGCCGGCCCTCGACCGCGTCCTTGGTCTGCCCCACGTTGAGGGGAAGACTGCCGCGCCGCCCCGCGACGCCGGTCACCATGCCGCCGGCCAGGATGGTCAGGATGCCGAGGTGGGTCATGAGCACGTCGGGCCGCACCCGGAAGTGGATCTGCCTATCCCAGGTGCACAGGGCCAGGTTGAGGCCCAGCAGGCCCAGCAGGAAGGTGAAGAGCCCGGAGTGATAGATGTCGTCGAGGCGGCAGAGCGTCAGCAGGCCGGCCCAGCCCCCGAAGCGGCCGGCGTACCAGGCCGGAGTCTCCCCCTGCGGGATGAGCGTGCCGGCCGCGCTGAGCAGGATGATCCCGGGCAGCAGCCAGTAGAGCAGGCGGGGCGAGGCCAGCAGCCGCGCGACTTTGTTATGCGGGGTCATGAGGCGGGGGTCCCTTCCGTTCTCCGGCCCCGGGCTTGCGCTTCGGGATGTCGGGCCGCACCTTGCCGGTTATCCAAGCCCAGCTCATGGGGTAGACCTCGGGATCGAAGACGTTCCAGTA
>JAQUNT010000300.1 GCA_028717525.1 Elusimicrobiota bacterium | reverse complement strand
ACCGGGATCTGGACAACGCGGAGGCCCGGGTCTTGAAGCTCCTGGGCAAGAACCACGCCCGGCTGATCGACGCCCACCGCCTCATCCTGCGCGACACCTTGATCACCCACGACGTGCCCAAGCGCATCCTGAGCGAGGGGGTCAACGCCGAGTTCGCCCTCTCCGAGGCCCTGGAGGCGGTCAACCAGCAGTTCGAGAAGCTGGAGGACGAGTTCTTCCGAGAGCGGCGCCACGACCTTTTCGACGTGGGCAAGCGCCTGCTGGCGCACCTGCTCAAGCGCACGCGCCGCAGCCTGGGCGACATCGATCAGCCCTGCGTGCTCATCGCGCGCAACCTGCTGCCCTCCGACACCATCAACCTCAAGGAGAGCCGCATCCTGGGCTTCGCCACGGACCTGGGCGGCAAGACCAGCCACACGGCCATCCTGGCCCAGAGCCTGGAGATCCCGGCGGTGGTGGGGCTCTCGGACGTCAGCCGCCGCATCCGGGGCGGCGACACGGTGATCCTCGACGGCGAGCAGGGCCTGGTGATCATCGGCCCCACCCCCGAGGCCGTGGTCAAGTACGAGAAGGTGAAGACGGCCGAATCCCAGGCCGAACGGGCCCTGGAGGCCCTCCGGGGCCTGCCCGCGGTGACCTTGGACGAGAAGCGCTTCCGGCTCGAGGTCAACCTGGACAACCCGGAGGAGGTCAAGAGCGTCCTGGCCCTGCAGTCCGACGGCATCGGCCTGTTCCGCACCGAGTACCTGTTCATGAACCGGCCCGCGGCGCCGCCGGAGGAGGAGCAGGCCAAGGCCTACGGCGCGGTGGCCAAGGCCATGTTCCCGCACTCCGTGGTCATCCGCACCGCGGACATCGGCGGCGACCGCCTCACCCAGATGGGGCTCGAGGGCCCCCAGAACGAGACCAACCCCTTCATGGGCCTGCGCGGGGTGCGGCTGTTCCTGCGCCATCTCGACCTGTTCAAGACCCAGCTGCGCGCCATCCTGCGCGCCACGGCCAAGGGCGACGTCAAGATCATGATCCCCATGGTCTCGGCCGTCTCCGAGGTGCTGGCCGTGCGCCGCCTGCTCAACCAGTCCGTCACCGAGCTGCAGGCCGAGGGCGTGGCGCTGCCCAAGGCGGTGGAGCTGGGCATCATGGTGGAGATCCCCGCCGCGGCCGTGATGCTCGACGCCTTCATGCCCCACTGCGACTTCGTCTCCATCGGGACCAACGACCTCATCCAGTACACTTTGGCCGTGGACCGGGTCAACGAGAACGTCTCTCACCTCTACGACCCCTTCCACCCCGCGGTCCTGCGCCTCATCCAGAACGTGGTGACCGCGGCGCACCGGGCGGGCAAGTGGGTGGGCGTCTGCGGGGAGATGACCTCGGACCCGCACGCGGTGCCCCTGCTCGTCGGCCTGGGCTGCGACAGCCTTTCCATCTCGCCCCGGATGTACCTGCGGGTCAAGGAGACGGTGCGCGGCCTGCGCGCCGTGACCATGGCCAAGCTGGTAGCCAAGGCGGTGGCCTGCTCGGACTCCGAGGAGATCCGGCGCCTGATGCGCGAGCAGGGGCTCTGAGCCGACCATGACCGATCCGGCCCGCATCCGCAACTTTTCCATCATCGCGCACATCGACCACGGCAAATCCACCTTGGCCGACCGGCTGCTGGAGGCCACGGGGACCATCGCGGCCCGTCAGATGCAGGCCCAGGTGATGGACTCCATGGAGCTCGAGCGCGAGCGCGGCATCACCATCAAGGCCAAGGCCGTGCGCATGAAGCACAAGGCCGCGGACGGGACCGAATACGTCCTCAACCTCATCGACACGCCCGGCCACGTGGACTTCTCCTACGAGGTCTCCCGCGCCTTGGCCGCCTGCGAGGGCGCCCTGCTGGTGGTGGACGCCACCCAGGGCGTGGAGGCCCAGACTTTGGCCAACGCGACGCTGGCCCAGGCCCTGGACCTCAGGCTCATCCCCATCATAAACAAGGTGGACCTGCCCGCCGCGGACTCGGACGGGGTCCACACGCAGATCTACGACACCCTCAGGATCGAGGACGATCCCATCCTGGTCTCCGCCAAGGTCGGGCTGGGCACCCAGGCGGTCCTCGACGCCGTCGTGCGGGACATCCCCGCCCCCCAAGGCCGGCCGGCGGCGCCCCTGGCGGCCCTCATCTTCGACTCCTCCTTCAGCGTGTACCGCGGGGTCATCCTGCTGGTGCGCGTGGTCGAGGGGACCATGAAGCCGGGCCTGAAGCTGCGCTTCTTCTCCACCGGACACGAGGTCACGGTGGAGGAGGCGGGCTACCTGGTGCCCAAGATGTCCCCGGCGGAGCGGCTCTCCGCGGGCGAGGTGGGCTACGTGATCTGCGGCATCAAGGACATCCACCAGGTGCGCGTGGGCGATACGCTCATGGAGGCCGCGCGGCCGCTGAGCGCGCCGCTGCCCGGCTACAAGGAAGCCAAGCCCGTGGTCTTCGCGGGGATCTTCCCGGTCAACCCGGCCGACTACCAGGACCTGGTCGCGGCCCTGGAGAAGCTCAACCTGGAAGACAGCTCCTTCAACTACTCGCCGGAGAGCTCCGAGGCCCTGGGCTTCGGCTTCCGCCTGGGCTTCCTGGGCCTGCTGCACATGGACATCGTCAAGGAGCGCCTGGAGCGGGAGTTCGACCTCAGCCTCATCGTGACCAGCCCCAACGTGGTCTATCGGGTGCAGAGCCGCCAGGGGGACTGGAAGGTCATCGACAACCCGGCCAAGTTCCCGGAGCACGGCGACATCCAGACCATCGAAGAGCCCTTCGTGCTGGTCACCATCGTCCTGCCGGTCGAGTACCAAGAAGGGGTCCTGAACCTCCTCAAGGACCGGCGCGGCGAGTACGTGGGCATCGAGTACATCGCCGGCAACCGGATGCTGGTCCGCTACCACCTGCCGCTCTGCGAGATGGTGGTCAACTTCTACGACCGCCTCAAGTCCGTCTCCAAGGGCTACGCCTCCCTGGACTACGCGGACGAGGGCTACCGGGCCTCGGACATGACGCGCCTGGAGATCCTCATCCACGGCGAGCCCGTGGACGCCCTGAGCTCCATCGTGCACAAGGACAAGGCCTACCACGTGGGCCGGCAGATGTGCGCCAAGCTCAAGGAGCTCATCCACCGGCAGAACTTCGAGGTGGCCATACAGGCCCGCGTCAACAACCACATCATCGCCCGCGAGACCCTGGGCGCCAAGCGCAAGGACGTCATCGCCAAGTGCTACGGCGGCGACATCACGCGCAAGCGCAAGCTGCTGGAGAAGCAGAAGGAAGGCAAGAAGCGCGCCAAGCAGTTCGGCGCGGTGGAGCTGCCGCAGGAGGCCTTCCTCGCGGTCCTGCGCCTCGACGAAGACAAGACCTGAAAGGATAACCCGAATGGAAGAACGACTTTTCATCGTGGGCCTGGCCATGGGCGCCTTCGCCTGGCTGAGCAAGCGCTTCGGCGCGACCCAGTCCCTGGACACGTCCGTCAAGACCGGGCTCTGGCACGGGGTCTTCTGCGGGCTCTCCGCCTTCTCCGCGGTCTGGGTCATCATGATGTCGCTCGACAGCCGGGCCAAGTTCATCTCCATCGCGGCCCAGGCGGTCTCGACCACCGAGCTCTACCCCAGCTTGGCGGCCGGCGTGGTCGCCGGCGTGGTCGGCTACTGGCGCGGGCACTCCAAAGGCGCGGCGCCCGAGGGCCGGCGCTATTTCCTCAGCGAGGACCTGGAGTGGGCGGAGACGGTGTTCTCCGCGGTGCTGCTGGCCTCGGTGCTCATGTACTTCGTGGTGCAGGCCTTCAAGATCCCGTCCGGCTCCATGCGCAACACCTTGCTGGAGGGCGACCATCTCTTCGTCAACAAGTTCATCTACGGCCTGCGCGTGCCCTTCACGGGCAAGCGCGTGCTGGCCCTGCGCCAGGTCCAGCGCGGCGACGTGGTGGTGTTCCGCTTCCCGGCGGACGACCCGCGGGAGCTGCACTGCGGCTCCATCCAGTACGGCAAGGACTTCATCAAGCGGGTCATCGGCGTGGGCGGCGACACGGTGCAGGTCGTGGGAGGCCGCGTCCTGGTCAACGGGAAGCCCATCCCGGACGAGACCTTCGCCCAGTACCTCGACGGCAACCAGCGCGAGGCGGAGTCGGTCAAGGCCAAGGAGTTCACCCGGGAGCAGTACCAGGACTACTGGCAGTCGCACCAGCTCGACCGCGCCCTGGAGTTCTCTCCGCCGGTCTCCGGGCCGCGGGATTTCTTCGGGCCGGTGCAGGTGCCGCCGCACAGCTTCTTCGTGATGGGCGACAACCGCGACCGCTCCTGCGACTCCCGTTACTGGGGCCCG
>JAQUNT010000299.1 GCA_028717525.1 Elusimicrobiota bacterium | reverse complement strand
CAGGAACCAGCGGTCATGGCTGATGACCACGCAGCAGCCGGCGAAGCTGGCGATGGCCTCCTCCAGGGCGCGCAAGGTGTGCACGTCGAGGTCGTTGGTCGGCTCGTCGAGCAGGAGTACGTTGCCGCCGGCCTTGAGCATGCGCGCCATGTGCACCCGGTTGCGCTCGCCGCCGGAGAGCACGCCCACGGGCCTCTGCTGGTCCGTGCCGGAGAAGTTGAAGCGGGCCACGTACTGGCGGGAGTTGACCTCCTTCTTGCCCAGCGGCACCACGTCCAAGCCGTCCGTGATGACCTCCCAGACCGTCTTCTTGGGGTCGAGCAGGTCGCGGTCCTGGTCCACGTAGGCCAGCGCCACGCTCTCGCCGACCTTGAAGGTCCCGGCGTCGGGCTGCTCCCGGCCCGTTATGAGCTTGAAGAGCGTGGTCTTGCCCGCGCCGTTGGGCCCGATGACGCCCACGATACCGTTGGGCGGCAGGCGGAAGGAGAGGTCCTCGAAGAGCAGCTTGTCGCCGTAGGCCTTGGACACGCCCTGGGCCTCGATGACGTTGTCGCCCAGGCGCGGCCCGGGCGGTATGAAGAGCTCCAAGGTCTCGTTGCGCTCCTCCTGGTCAGCGCCGGCGAGCATCTCGTCGTAGGCGCGCAGTCGGGCCTTGCTCTTGGCCTGGCGGCCCTTGGCGCCCATGCGCACCCACTCCAGCTCGCGGGCCAGGTTCTTGCGGTACTTGGACTCGCTCTTCTCCTCCCTGGCCAGGCGGTCCTGCTTCTGCTCCAGCCAGGAGGCGTAGTTGCCCTTCCAGGGGATGCCCTCGCCGCGGTCGAGCTCCAGGATCCAGCCCGCCACGTTGTCGAGAAAGTAGCGGTCGTGGGTGACCGCGATCACCGTCCCCTTGTACTGCCTGAGGTGCTGCTCGAGCCATTCCACGGACTCGGCATCGAGGTGGTTGGTGGGCTCGTCGAGCAGGAGGATGTCCGGCTCCTGGAGCAGCAGGCGGCACAGGGCCACGCGGCGGCGCTCGCCGCCGGAGAGGTCGCCGACGTTCTGGTCGGGAGGCGGGCAGCGCAGCGCGTCCATCGCCAGCTCGAGCCGGTTGTCGAGCTCCCAGGCGCCGCAGGCCTCGATCTTCTCCTGCAGCTTGCCCTGCTTGTCCAGGAGCTTCTCCATCTCCTCGGGGGTCAGAGCCGGGTCGGCGAGCTTCTCTCCGATGGCGTTGTAGTCGTCGAGGAGCTTCTTGGTCTCGGCCACGCCCTCTTCCACGATCTCCTTCACGGTCTTGGCCTGGTCGAGCTGGGGTTCCTGCTCCAGCAGGCCCACGGTGTAGCCCTTGGACGCGGTGATCTGGCCCACGTAGTCCTGGTCCTGGCCCGCCATGATGCGCAGCAAGGTGGACTTGCCCGAGCCGTTGTCGCCCAAGACGCCGATCTTGGCCCCGTAATAGAAGGACAAGGAGATGTCCTTCAAGACCTGCTTCTTGGGGGGGTGGATGCGGCCCACCTCCATCATGGAGTAGATGATCTGCTTGGTGTCGGTCGTGGTCGCCATGGCCGCTCCTTTCGCTACTTGATGTGCAGCCGTTTGGGGTCCAGCTTCTCGCGCAAGAGCTTGATCTCGCGCGCCGTGGGCAGGGCCACGCCCTGCAAAGGCGACCGGGCCTGGAGCGCCCAGCCCACGTTGGCCCGGACTTGCTCGACGGTCACGCCCGGGTAGATGGCGGTCAGGACGAGTTCGCCGGTCTGGTCGTCCGGCTCCAGGATGCCCATGTTGGTGATGCACTTGACCGGGCCGCGGCCGGGATGTCCCCACTGCGCGCGCGTCTTGCCTTTGGACCTGGCGCCGGGGCTGGTGATGAAGTCCACCTGCTCCGGGAAGGCGCGCCGGTCGAGCTTCGCGACGAGGAGCACGCGCTGGGCGTGGATGGCGATCTCGCAGGCCCCGCCCGAGCCGGGCAGGCGCACCTTGGGCTTCCGGTAGTCTCCCACCACCGTGGTGTTGATGTTGCCGTAGCGGTCGATCTGGGCGCCGCCCAAAAAACCCACCTGGATCTTGCCGTTCTGGAGCATGGCCTGGAATATGTCCTGCATGCTGGCCACCATCAGGGAGCCGGTCACCAAGGCCGGGTCGCCGATGGAGGGCGGCACGCGTTCGGGCGCCGCGCCCACGGCCCCGGATTCGTAGATGAGGCACATGTTGGGCGCGTGCGTGCGGCGGGCCAGGTTGCAGGCCAGGTTGGGCAGGCCGATGCCCACGAAGACCACGTCGCCGTCGCGGATCTCCCGGGCCGCGAGCACGGTCATGAGCTCGTTGCGGGTGTAGTCCGTCGCGGCTTTCGTCTCAATAGCCATAGTCGACCCCTGGGCAGACCATGTTCTTGGCGCTCAGGCGCTCGGCCAGGCCCGGCTGCTTCTTCATGTACTCAGCCCGGCCGCTGACGCGGTAGACGAACTCGTCGAGGTATCTCTTCAGGCTCGCCTCGTCGCGCGCGATCTTGTCCCAGCCCGCGTAGAAGTCGTTGTCCCGGTCGTAGTAGCCTTGCGCGAAGGAGGGGTGCGCGCCCCACGGCTCGCGCACCACGGCGTCGACCTGGAAGCCCGGGATGAGCGTGCGGTTGGGGTCGGAGCGGACCACGGACTCGTCCACGATCTCCTCGACCGCCACGATCACCTTCCGGGAGGCGAAGGCCGCCTCCTTCTGCACGCCCAGCAGGCCCCAGATCTGGGTGTTGCCGGACTTGTCGGCGCGCTGGGCGTGGATGATGGTCACGTCCGGCCGCAGGGCCGGCACCGTGGCCAGCTCCTCCCCCGTGTAGGGGCACTTCACGCTGCGGATGAGGGGGTTGGCGGCCGGGATGTCCGAGCCCTGGTAGTCGCGCATGACCCAGAAGGGCAGGTTGGCCGAGCCGGCCGCGAAGCGCGCCACCATGCCGAAGTGGGAGTACTCCTCGATGGCCAGCTTGGGCGGCGCCGCCTCGACCGCGCGGCGGAAGGCGTGCAAAGAGCCCACGCCCGGGTTGCCGGCCCAGGAGAAGATCAGCTTCTTGGCCGTGCCGGCCGCGATCATCTGGTCGTAGATCAGGTCCGGGGTCAGGCGCGCCAAGGTGAGGTCGCGGCGGCCCTGACGGATGATCTCGTGGCCGGCGGCGAAGCAGATGAGGTGAGTGAACCCCTCGATGACCACCGTGTCGCCGTCGTGGACCAGGCCGGCGACGGCCTCCTTCATGCTGACCACTTTGTTCTTCATGCGGGGACTCCTCGGCGCGATGCCGGTATTCTAGCTAAAATGCGGACCGGTCCGCGCAGCGCCCTTGAAGAGAGCTATAATTGGATCCGGGCAGGTCTCCGCCTGCCTCCGGGGACAACGCTCATGACCGAGGGGCCCGCTCTGCGCTACAAGATCCAGCTCGTCGACGACGAGGAGGATTTCCGCAAGATGCTGCGCTCCTTCCTGCGCAAAGCCGGCCACACCGTCAGCGACGAGGCTTCGGCCCGGGAAGCCCTGCTCGCCGCGGTGGACTCCCCGCCGGACATCGTCATCTCCGACGTGCAGATGCCCGGCATGGACGGCTTCGAGCTCTGCCGCCGCCTGCGCGCCGAGCCCCGCACCGCGGCGGTCCCCGTCGTGCTCATGTCGGGCGCCAGCAAGGAGGAGCGCGACCAGCTGGAGGGCTTCGCTCTGGGGGCGGACGACTATGTGCTCAAGCCCTTCGCTCCGCCCATCCTGCTGGCCAAGATCTCGGCGGTGCTGCGGCGCTACTCCACGGCGGCCGAGCTCTGCGAGATCCTGCGGGGCGACGGCGTGACCCTCGACGTGCAGGCCCGCACCGTGGTCCACGCCGGGCGGCGCATCGACCTCACCCGCAAGGAGTTCGACCTCCTGACCCTCCTGCTGCGCAAGCGCGGGCACGTGCTCGCCCCGAAGTACCTGCTGGAGGCGGTCTGGGGCTACGACCTGGCCGAGTACAACGACCCGCACACCGTGACCGTGCACCTGTCCTCCCTGCGCCGCAAATTGGGGCCCCGCCTGGGCCGGCGCATCGTGACCGTGCCGGGAAGCGGCTACCGGTTCGACCTCTAGCCGCCCAGCTCGGTGAGGCAGCGGTCCAGGATGTCCAGGCCGGCGTCCACGTCGTGCTCGCCCAGCACCAGCGGGGGCGCCACGCGGATGACGGCCTTGCCGCAAGAGAGCAGGAGTAGGCCCTTGTGGAAGGCGAGCTGCTCGAGCTTGGACACCAGCTCGGTGTCGGGCGTCTTGGTCTTGCGGTCCTTGACGAACTCGACCCCGATCATCAGGCCCACGCCGCGGACGTCGCCGATGCCGGGGTGCTTGTCCTGCAGCCGGCGCAGACCGGCCAGCAGCCTC
>JAQUNT010000298.1 GCA_028717525.1 Elusimicrobiota bacterium | reverse complement strand
CTCAGGTAGCAGCGGCCGCTGTAGCAGACGCACAGGGCCCCGTGCACGAAGCACTCCAGCTCGATGCCCGGGGCCTCGTCCGCGATGGCCCGGACCTCCGCGAGGGTGAGCTCGCGCGCCAGGATGGCGCGCTGGAACCCGGCGTCGCGCAGGAAGCGCACGCGCTCCGCGCCGCTGTTGTGCATCTGGGTGCTGGCGATGAGGGGCACGGGCGGCAGGTCCAGCTCCAGCAGGCCCAGGTCCTGGATGATGACCGCGTCCGCCCCTTCCTCCCAGAGCCGGACGATGAGCCGGCGGGCGGGCTCCAGTTCCTCGTCGCGCAGGATGGTGTTGACCGCGGCATAGACCTTGGCCCGGAACAGGTGGGCGCGGCGGATGAGCCTGGCCACGTCGGGGAGCTGGTTGGCGGCGGCCGCGCGCGCGCCGAAGCGCTCCGCGCCCACGTAGACCGCGTCGGCCCCGCACTCCAGGGCCGCGAGCCCGCAGGCGAGGTCCTTGGCCGGAGCCAGCAGTTCGAAGGTCTTGTCCATGCGCGGGAGCCCGTCCTGGGTCCCTGCATTATATACACTCGGGAGCCTCAGCGGGGCGCGCCTTGACTTCGCCGTTGCCAGAAGATAATATTCCTATGTGCCAGGATGGCGTTTCTGCCGTCTGACGTTCCTCTGCGCCGCGGGCTTGGCTGGCGCGGCGGGAGCTTCCGCCCAGGTCCAGGACCGGACCGACCCTGAGGCCCCGGCCGTGGCCTGGTCCCCGGACCCGGCCTTCATGGCCTCGCTGCGCCGGGAGTTCCTGGCCCAGGCGCGCGCCTGCTTCCTGGACCCGACCGGCGCGACCCCGCTGCCGAGCATGGACCTGCCGTTCCCCAGGTACTTCGCGGACCTCTTCGCCGCGGACATCGCCGACCTCGACTCCTTGGCCTCACAGATCGCCTACTTGGCCGCGGGCCGCGGGCCGGAGGACATGTCCACCTACGCCGACATGGTGGTGCACGTGGCCAGGCGCCTGGGCATCGAGCCTCCGGAATCGGCCCTGCCGGCGTTCCGCGGCCGGGTGCGGCCCCGGGACCGCGTCTTGACCTCCCAGCAGGAGCAGGGCCGGACCGGGCTCAGCGCCGCGGTGCGCGAGCCGAACCTGGGCCGGCGCATCCTGTACGTGGTAGACGCCTTCGGCAAGCCCGCCGCGGCCCCGAGCCAGCCGGCCGCGCCGAGCCGCAAGCGGCGCCGCGGCCGCGCCCCGGTGGCGCCGCCGCCGGAGCCGCAGGCCCCCGCGGGCAGCGCCCTGGCCGAGATCGACTGGGAGCGCGCCGACGAGTTGGCCTTGACCGCCGCGGAGGGCGCCGACGGCTGGAACCGGCGCACCCGCCGCCGCCGGCGCGGCCGCTGCTACGAGTGGGTGCGCATGGCGCTGCAGAAGACCGGACTCTGGACCGACGGGTACCGCAGCGAGGTCACGGGCAAGGGCGACTGGCGCCGGCCCCGCCGCGCCTACAGCTTCGCCTGGGCCATGAACATCCTGGAGTCGCGCGAGCAGAAGGACCCGTTCGCCGGCCGCCAGGCCCCCCTGCGCCGGCTCGACCTGCGCGTGGATCCTCTGGTCAAGGGAGCCATCGTGGTCTTCGACCGCAGGGTCTGCGGCTTCAACAACCGCTCCGGCCACATCGAGGTGATCTCATCGGTCGAGCCGCTGCGCGCCTCCAGCTACAAGTTCCACGAGGTCAAGCTCGACTGCCTGGCCAAGGCGGCCATGTCGGGCCAGGTGCACATCTACGTGCCCCGCCGCCTGGACCCGGATCCTGTGGCCGGGGCCCTGGCCGGGCGCGGTCCTCTGGCCCGGCCTGCCGCCTCCGCGCTCGGCGCGACCCCTCCCAGCGCGGCCCAGGCCAACCCCTAAGGGCGCCTAGAGCGCCTCGAGCCGGCGCAGCATCTCGGCGCGCAGGACCGCGTCTTGGGGCCGGTCCAGCAGCGACGCGTACCAAGCCAGCAAGGAGCCGGCCTGCCGGACGAGATGGATCTCCGGGGTGCCGGTCCGCAGGTCGGCCTTGCGCAGCCGCGCGATCGCGGCCGTGTCCAGGAAGCGCCGGGCCTGCGCGGCCAAAGCCCGCGGCGGCGGCGGCCGGTCCAAGGCCGCCGCCAGAGCCCCCTGCGGAGACAGCCCCGGGAACTCCCCCCGCAGCACCTCCGGGTAGAGCGCCTCGGCGAAGAGCCTCCGCCCGGGATTAAGGCGCAGCCAGGCGCGCCAGTCCGTAGAGAGCCCCCTCGGGCCGCGGGGAGGCAGGCGCAGATCCGGATGGCGCCTCTGCAGGGCCCGCGCGTAGGCGGCGGAGCCGAAGAGCCCGGTCTTCAGGAAGACCCGGTCCCCGGCGCGATGCGCCGCGTGGTCCAGGTACTCCAGGGCGAAGAACAGGTCGTCCGAGTAGAGCAGGATGATGTCCCGGGGCCCCGAGCTGGCCAGAACGTCCTCGCCGTAGCGCAGCAGAGGGTCGCGGCCGCGCAGCTCCACTGGGGCGGCGGCCAGCGGGACGGCGAGGCCCAAGGCCAGCGCCCAGGCCGGCAAGGCCCCGGCGGCCTCGCAGAGCCCCTGCACCGCGAAGCCGGCGCAGGCGAAGAGCCCCAGGAACGGCATCAGGTAGAAGCGCGCCACCTCCGCGCGCGTGTACTCCGGATACCAAAGGGACTGCTGCTGGCTGAACAGGACGAGCACCGGGGCCAGGCCCACGAGCACCCACAGGCCCCAGAACCCGAGCAGGTCCCGGCGCCGCGCCGCCAGCCAAGCCGCTCCGGCCGCGGACAGCAGGACGCCGGGCCAACCGGCCTGGTCCAAGAACGCCCGCGCGGCCCAGGCGCAGTGCGCGGCCAGGGGCAGCAATGCGCAGCCGCCCGGCCCGAACAGGCCCTGGCCGCTCACCGCGCGCCAGAGCCCCCCCGCGTCGGAGCGCAGGAAGAGCCTCGCCACGTCGCCCCAGGTGCGCACGTCCATGGGGTTGTAGGCCGGGGCGCAGAGGTGCAGCCGGACTCCGAGCAGGACGTAAGGCAGGGCGCAGAAGCCCAGGACCGCGGCTCCGAAGGCGGCGGCGCGGCGCCCGGTCGGGAGGGCCCTCTGGCGCCACAGCCAGAAGGCCGCGGCCGGCAGGATGAGCACGAAGGTGGGATGGTGGCTGAGGCCCAGGCCCAGCGCCGCGGCCAGGCCCGCCAGGCTCGCCGCGGTCCGGGTCTGCGCGTGGCGCACGGAGCAGTAAGCCGCCAGCACGGCCAGCAGGTCGTTGAGCGCCCGCACCTCGGCGATCTCGGAGTAGTACCAGAAGAGCGGGGAGAAGGCCAGCAGGGCCGCCGGGGTCAGGGCCGCGGCCAGGACCGCGCCCAGCCGCCGCATGAGCAGGAACAGGACGGCGGCCGCGGCCGCATGGCAGAAGCCCGAGAAGCCGCTGATAATGCCCGCGGGGGGGCCCCAGGGGAGCCGGGCGAGCAGGAAGCCGGCGAGGTTGTAGAGGGGATAGCCCGGCCGGAAGGAAACGCCCCAGGTCAGGGCGCTCAGCGCGTGCTGGGGGCTGTCGCCGGCGCCGAAGGAGAGGGACCGGCCGTGCCAGTAGACCAGGCACAAGGCTCCGAACAGGGCCGGCGCCAGCCAGCGCTCGCCCTTGCCCATGGGAGCCCGCCCGCTCAGAGCTTGACGGAGTCCTCGGCCAGCTCGAACATGCGGCGCACCGCCGCCTTGGCCCGGGCCGCGGTCTCGGCGGGGACTTCGATGCGGCAGGAGCGCGGCGGGTCTTCGAGCGCGCGCAGGATCCCGCGCAGGTCGGTCATCTTCATGTGCGGGCACAGCCGGCACATGAACACGAAGTTCTTCTCCGGGAAGCGCGTGCGCGCCAGCTCTCCCAAGCCGCACTCGGTCACCAGCATGTAGTACGGCGCCCGGGTCCTCTCCACGTAGCTCATCATGTCGCCGGTGCCTCCCACGAAATCGACCAAAGCCACCAGCGCCGGGCTGCATTCCGCGTGGGCCAGGATTCTCATCCCAGGGTAAGTCTTGCGGTAGAGGGCGATCGCGAAGGCGTCGAAGCGGTCGTGCACGATGCAGGTCCCCTTCCAGATGACGAGCTCCTCGCCGACCTTCTTGCCCAGGGCCGCCGCCAGGTTGCGGCCCATCATCTCGTCCGGCACGAAGATCACCTTGGGGTGCCGGGCGAAGAGCTTCCCCAGGATGCGCGCCGCGTTGGCGCTGGTCACCACCACGTCGGATTCGGCCTTCACCTCGGCCGAGGTGTTGATGTAGGTGGCCACCGGCGCCCCAGGGTGCTGGGCCTTGAGCCGGCGCAACTGCGCCGCGGTGATGCTCTCGGAGAGCGAGCAGCCCGCCCCGGCCGCG
>JAQUNT010000297.1 GCA_028717525.1 Elusimicrobiota bacterium | reverse complement strand
CCCAAGGTCTCCCGGCTCAGGGCCGACTCATCGGCGTGGGCCGAGATGTAGAGCACTCTCAGCTGCGGGCGCTGCGCCAGGAGCCTCTCTGCCAGCTGCGGGCCGGTGAGCCCGGGCATGACCACGTCGCTGACGAGCAGGTGCACCGGGCCGCGATAGCGGCGCGCCGCCTCCAGGGCCGCGGCGCCGCCGCCGGCCGATAGGACGGTGTAGCCCTGCCGGCGCAGCAACCGTTCGACAAGCGCGCGCACGGGCGCCTCGTCCTCGGCGAGGAGCACGGTCTCACTGCCCCGCGGCACGGCCGCGGGCTCGGGCGGGGGTTTGGGGGACTTGGCCTGCTCGCAGCGGGGGAACTGGATGCGGAAGGCCGAGCCCCGTCCGGGCTGGCTCTGCACCGAGATGTCCCCGCCGCTCTGCTTGACGATGCCGAAGGCCGTGGACAGCCCCAGCCCCGTGCCCTTGCCCTTGGGCTTGGTGGTGAAGAAGGGATCGAAGATGTGGCTCAGGATCTTCTCATCCATCCCTTCGCCGGTGTCGCTGAGCTCCAAGGCCACGGCCGGGCCGGCATCGGCCGCCGGAGGCGTGTTGCGCGTCGAGATGGTCAAGGTCCCGCCTTTGGGCATGGCGTCGCGCGCGTTGAGCGCCAGGTTGACGATCACCTGCTGGAGCTGCCCGGGGTCCACCCGCACCAAGCCCAAAGCGGGCTCCAGGCGCAGGACCAACTCGACCGGCGCCCCGACCAGGCGGCGCAGGATCTCGCTGATATCGGCCACGGCCTCGTTGATGTCGATGACCTGCGGGGTCAGGACCTGGCGGCGGCTCAGGGCCAGCAGCTGGCGGGTCAGGGCCGAGGCGCGGTCCGCGGCCAGGAGGATCTCGCGGGCGTCCTTCCGCCGCCGGTCGCCGGCCGGCAGGTCCTCGGTGAGCAGTTCGGCGTAGCCGCGGATGGCGGTGAGGAAGTTGTTGAAGTCGTGGGCCATGCCCCCGGCCAGGCGGCCGACGGCCTCTATCTTCTGGGCCTGGCGCAGCTGCTCCTCGAGGACCTTGCGCTCGGTGGTGGGGACCACCGTCAGCATGACCGCGCTGATCTCCCCGGCGGCGTCGCGCATGGGGCTGGCGATGACCTGGGACCAGATGCGCCGTCCCTCGGCGTCGCGCCCGGTGAGCTGGCGCTCGACGCGCTGGGCGCCGGGGGCGAAGGCCTCCTTGATGATGCAGTTGTCGTCGGCCCCCGCGCCCAAACCGAAGATCTCGTTGCAGGTCCGGCCCCGGGCGTCGCCGAAGATCTCATGCATGACCTGGTTGGCCCAGACCGTGCGGTGCTCGCGGGAGAACACGGCCAGGCCCACGCCCGCGTGGCGGGTGACGGTCTCCAGACGGTCGCGCTCCGCGCCCAAGGCCTGCTCGGCCTCCCGGCGCCGCTCCTCCTGCTCCAGCTTCTCCAGGGCGTAGGAAAGGTCCATGGCCAGCTCGGCCAGGAGCTTGACCTCCATCTCGTCGAAGAAGCCGACTTCGGCCGCGGCGATGCTGAGCACGCCCACGGGACGGCCGCCGACGGTCAGGGGGAAGGCGGCGCCGGAGCGCAGCTGCGCGGCGCTCGCCAGCTCATGCCAGGGCCGCATGTCCGGGTCGGCCAGGATGTCGCGCAGGACGACGGGGCGGTTCTCGCGTATGGCGCGGCCGCTCAGGCCCCGTCCCTCCGCGACGTCGAGCGTGGAGATCCAATGCCGGGCGAAATGCGGGGCGGCCGCGCCGGCCCGGGCCTCCGGCTGGACCCGGCCGGTGGCCGGGTCGGTGAACCCGACCCAGACCAGTGGGAAGCCCCCGCGCTCGGCGGTGACGCGGCAGGACTCCGCGATGAGCTCCTGCCGGGCGCGGGCGTGCACGATGGCGTGGTTGGCCGAGCTCAGCACCGTGTAGACCCGGTTGAGCCGGGAGATGCGGCTGGAGTCCGCCAGCTCGCGCAGCAGGCCGCTGCGGCGCTCGGCCAGCCAAGCCTGCTGGCGCCTGCGCCAGAAGGCCCAGATCAGCCCGCAGAAGAGGCCGGCCATGACCAGCGCCGCCAGGACGGAGGCCGCCGCCATCCGGTGGAAATCCTCCAGCGCCTCGGCGCGGTCTATCTTGCGCACCATCCCCCAGCCCGTGGAGGGCATCCGGCTGGTGCTGGCGAAGACCGGCACGCCGCGGTAGTCGGGCAGGACGATGAACGTCCGGCGGCCCTCCAGAGCCGCCTGGGCCTGGGAATTCGATCCCGCCAAGGACCGCCGCAGCCGCGGCTCGGAGGCGGAGCGGCCGCGCAGGGGGGACAGGTAGACGGCCTCGTTCCTGGCGGCGTCGCGATAGACCAGGATCGTCTCGCCGGTCCGCGTGGGCACGGCGTCCGTGACGAGGTCGGCGAAGAGGGTCTTGACCGGGGAGGTCCAGAATGTGGCCTGCGCTGGAGGCCCGCGGCCGGAAAGGGGGACGGCGAAGCCCAGCAGGCTGCGGGCCGGGCTCTCCCCGGCCAGGCGGATGGTCAGCCCCGGCCGGACCGCGATGGGCTCTCCTCCGGCGCCTTGCGGCGGGCAGAGCCGGGCGGCTGCGGCGGGAGCCGACAGCGCCCCGCCCGGCCAGGACAGGCAGACGGCGGCGTAGCCGTGGTCGGAGCGGATCCGTTCCAGCCGGACCAGGGCGGCCGCGCGCGCGGCCGGGCCGCCGCCCGCCGCGGCCCGCAGCGCGGGGGAGGCGGCGAGGTCCCGGGCATCGTCGCGCCGTTCGGAGAGCCAGTTCTCGGCCAGCCGCGAACGGTCCGCGATGATGGCGATCTGGCGGTCCCGCCAATAGCGCAGCCCATCGGCGTAGTGGTGGCGCAGGAGGCCGGCGGTCAGCGCGGCCATGCCCAGGCAGACCGCGCCCATGAAAGCCGCGGGGCCCGCCCAGGAGTGGTTGCCCGCTGAGGGCGGCTCGGGATGGGTTGCAGTTGGCATCGTGGTCTTCCCAGCCTGGCAAGTCCATTGTAGATCCGGCGGGTCAAATTTTCGGCAAGCGGGGAACCTGCGGATCTTGTTGTGCCCGGCTCCGGATATCTCTATAATCTGCCTCTTGCCTACAGAAATCCGCACCACTTCGTAAGGAGGATTCATGAGCAGGATGCTTCTGGCGGCCGCGCTGTTGTTCTGCGGCGGTCCGTGCTTCGCGGAGTCCATGAACCACAAGCTTGGCCTGGGTCTGCGCAGCGACAGCGCGGATGTGCGTTACTTCGTCACCGACTGGCTGGCCGCGCACGCCGGGGCCAGCTTCTGGTACGACGCGGCCGACCGGGGCCAGGGCGCGGACAACAGCACGTACAGCGTGATGTTCGGGGCCTTCTACAACAAGGAGCTTCCCAGCCTCAAGGACGGGGTGTTCGTCCAGGCCGGCCTGACCAACACCTACTTCTGGGGCAAGGTCTCCGGCGAGCAATGGCATGAATGGGACATCAATCCTTTCGTAGGCGGAGAGTTCGTGTACAAAGGCCGCTTCGGAGTGGACTTCAAGGTCATCCCGTTCCAGTACGTCCGCTACGTGACCCGCG
Organism: Elusimicrobiota bacterium; assembly: GCA_028717525.1. Lineage (GTDB taxonomy): Bacteria > Elusimicrobiota > Elusimicrobia > UBA1565 > UBA9628 > UBA9628. The sequence goes on along the minus strand of JAQUNT010000297.1, from coordinate 837 downwards.
GCAACTGCACCCGCGGCTGGGGCGGCATGGCCGGCAGCATGGGAGCGCACATCTACTTCGGCGGCGCCTAGTCCCGGCCGTCTGCCGGCGGCCGCCCGGAAGAGCTATCATTAAGCTGTCATGGCCACCAGCTCCGCCCCAGGCGGCCGCCGGCTCCGCGACAAGCTCATCGCCGTCCTGCTGGGGCTGCTGTGCGCCGGGCTGCTGCTGGAGCTCGGGGTGCGCATGGCCGGCGTCTCCTTCCTGCGCCGTCAGCAGCGCCACAACGCCGCCGCCCTGGATCATCCCGGCGCCTACCGCATCCTGTGCCTGGGCGACTCCATGACCGCCGGGAACTACCCGAAGTTCATTGAGGAGGACCTCAACGAGAGGGCCGGCGGCGCGCGGTTCTCGGTCATCGACGAGGCCCGGCCGGCGACGACCTCGCGCGACACGCTGGCGACCTTGCCCGCCCACTTGGCCAGGTACCGGCCGGACCTGGTCGTCGTGATGATGGGCGCCAACGACCCCAGCTGGCCGGTGCCGTACGGCCGGGCGGACTGGAAGCCGCTGCTCAAGAGCCTCCGGCTGGGTCGCTTCCTGCGCTACTTGGCCGCTCCGCGCCGGGCCCGTCCCGCGGCCTCCGCGAAACCCGCCCCGGCGAACGCTGCGCCGCTGACCTCTCCCGGGCTGCGCCTGCTTCACCAAGGCCGGACCAGCGAAGCCATCGCCACGTTCGAGCAGGCCCTCGCCTCGTCGCCGGAGGACCCGGACGCTCTCTCCGGCCTGGCGGAGTGCTACGCGGCGCTGGGCAAGAACGAGCGCGCCGGCAGCCTCTTCCGGCGAGCCGCCTCCGGG
>JAQUNT010000296.1 GCA_028717525.1 Elusimicrobiota bacterium | reverse complement strand
CGCCGGCATCGGCGGCCTCGTCTACGCCACGGTCAGGATATTCAACAAGAAGGATTCCGAACCGTCCGCGCAGACCGCAGGGGCTCCGCGCCAGTCCAGCCTCAAGAGCGTGATCAAGGAGCTCGCGGCCTCCCTCAAGGACGGGGTCAAGCTGATCTTCAAGGACCGCTTCCTGCGCGTCATCACGCTCTCGGCCCTGCTGGTCTCGCTGTTCTCCGACCCGCTGATCTTCAACGTGCTGCCCGAATATGTGGAGAACCTCATCAACGCCAACCCGGCGACCATCGGCGCGGCCCTGAAGATCCCGGTGCTGGGTTGGTTCCTCAAGGGCATGACCAGCACGCCCATGGGCTTCTTCAGCCTCCTCATCGTATTCTCCAGCATAGGCAGCATCCTCGGCTCGCTGCTCGTGGATCCCTTGCGCCGGCTTCTCAACCGCTTCGGCTTCAAGACCGAGGAGTCCATGACCGTCCCGCTCTACATCCTGGCCGCCCTCCAGATTCCCCTGTTCTGGCTGATGATCTCGGTACCCTCCATGTGGCTGGTCCTCCCCCTCTACGGTCTGCAGACCTTCCTGGCGAGCTTCGCCGCCATGATCGTCTCAGGCGTCAATCAGAAGAAGATGGGCACCTTCGCAGGGGGCCAGGTCAACAAGATCCTGGCCGCGGAGTCCTTCCTGGGCATCATCGCGGCCATCATCTCGACCTTGGTGTACGGCTTCGTGCTGACGAACATCCCCATCGCCACCGCCCTGCTCATCGCGGCCGTGGCGACCACGGTCTACGTCGCCTTCCAGCTGATCTCTCCCTGGCTGGCCTTCACCAAGGAGGAGCGGCGCAGGACCCCCCCTCCCTCGGCCCCGTAAGGTCCCCGCGGGGGCGGGGCGTTCAGACCAGGAGCACCTGTCCGGCTTCGGCCGCGTCGACCCGCAGGGAGGATCGGCTCTCCTTGAGCCGGTCACGGCAGGCGCGCACCATTGCCTCCACTTCCGGGGGGCCGTAGCGCGCGTCGGGCTGGAACAGGATCAGGCGCCGCACCCCGGCCTTGAGGGCGAGGTCGACGGCAAGCCAGGGGCAGCTGTGGCCCTGGAACTCGCGGCCCGGCGAGCCCGCGGTCGACAGGTCGTCGGGCAGGACCCCGCCGGAGGGCTCCCGGCCCGGCCGGTTCGCGAAGTCCTCGTCGCTGAACCGGGCGTCATGCAGCAGGACGTCGGCCCCGCGGGCGAAGCGCGCCATCTTCTCGTTGAAGTCGGTCTGCACGTCGTCCGGGTCCTCCAGCTGGCTGGCCGGGCAGTAGACCAGGCTGTGGCCCCGATGGTCCAGGCGGAAGCCCATGGTGGCGCCCGGGTGGTTGGCGAGCAACGCGGTCAAAGAGACGTCCGGCCAGAGCTGGAAAGGCCCTTCGCTGAGCTGGTAGAACTGGGCCTGCGCCGCGCCGGTGCCGGGCAGGCAGCTCACGAAGACGGAGCCTACCTCGGTCATGTCCCCGGGCCCGGCCACGCGCAGGACGCAGCCCTGCTGCAGCCACGGGGCCAGGGCCGGGAAGCCGGCCATGTTGTCGGAGTGGTGGCGGCTGAGCAGCAGCCACAGCTGCCGGTCCGCCGGAGGGGGCCCGGCCGTGGCGCCGGCCAGCTCCGCCCCGGCGTCCAGGATCACCAGCCGGGAGCCGAACTCCACGCAGACGCAATGAGAAGCGGCCTGCGCTCCGGCGCTGCGGCAGCCCCAGACCTTGGCCCGGAAGGCGGGCGCCGGCCCGCCCGCGGCGGCGCCCAGGACGGGCACGGCGAGGTTGGCCTGCGGCAGCAGGCGGGCTATGGTCTCGCGCAGCTTCGCAATCTCCAACGGCTTGGTGAAGTAGGCGGCCGCGCCCGCGGCGAGCGCCCGCTGGCGGTCCTCGTCGAACTGCTTGCCCGAGCAGACGATCACCTGGGTGGAGGCCAAGACCGGGTCGGCGCGCACGGCCCGGCAGAGGGATATCCCGTCCATGCCCGGCATCATGATGTCCGTGACCACGACGCGGGGGCGCGCGCAGCGGACTTTCTCCAGGGCCCCGACCCCGTCGAGGTGCTTCTCGACGCTCAGGCCCTCTTCCTCGCCGATGGTGCCGATGAGCTCCCCTGCGTAGGGGTCGTCGTCGAAGATCATCATGTCCATGCTCTGCGCTCCTGGTTCAGGTCACGGGGTCTTCCGGGCCGCCGTGGGCGTGGAGACCACCGGTGCCGCCGGCGTCCAGCCCACGTGCCGGATCAAGGTACGCTTTTCGTCGAGGGCGTTGGCCTCGAGCACGAAGTAGGAGGAGGTCCCGCGGACGAACAAGGTCTCCAGGTCAAGGTCCGGAGCGATGTCGGCGGGCAGCCGCGGGTCGCCTCCGGCGGCGACCAAGGTGGCCAGGTCGTCGGCGTAGGCGCCGGTCTGGCGGTGGTGGCGCTCCTGGAGGACGGCCAAGGCCGCGAGGTCCATGCTCGCGTGCACCCTCAGATAGGTCTGCCGGACGATGGGCAGGTAGGAGAACTTCATCCAGAGCAGCACGGCCGCGATGACGGCGGCGGCGCCTAGGATCAGGGGCAGGACCGGCGGCTGGCGCCAGCGGGCCTTGACCTCATCCCAGAAGCGGTGGGCGGAGGCGGCGGCCTGCGCCGCGGCGGGGACCGCGGGCGGGGCCGCGGCCGCACGCAGGCCGGCGAAGGTCCGGGCCGGCGCCCAGTTCCACCGGTTCCTATAGTTGCGCCGCTCGGGGCAGACCAGCGTGTCGCCGCAGAACCCGCCCAGGCGGCCCAGGTCGGCGGCGGACATGGGGCCGCGGACCCGCGAGCCGACGCGCACAAAGAACCTCGGCGGCTCCTTGAGCTTACGCAGGGGCAGCCAGTTCTCGCGCCGGTTGCGGCGGCGGTTCTCCGGGCAGACCAAAGTCGAATCCTCGACGCCTTGGGCGGTCAGCTCTTCGGGCGTGTATGGGCCGCGGACCTCCCGGTCGATCCGGACCCAATAGCGCATGCCCAAGAGTATATCCTAGGCGCTGCGCGGTTTCAAGCGCCGTCACTCCTGGAACACGGGTGTCCCGTCGTCTTCGTATTTGGCTTCGGAGTTGCGCTCGGCCTCGACGTCCTCGCTGATGGTGGTATGGTCGTTGTGGGTATTGTCGTTGTTGTGCGGCGAGTTGCAGGCGTTGGGATCAGTCCCGGCGGCCACGGCCTGGTCCACGCAGGCCTGGATGTTCTCCTGCTCGTACTGCTGGCCCATGGCCGCGGAGAGCTGCTCGCCCATGGCCTTGGCCTGGGCCCCCATCTGCTTGGCCATCATCAGCATCATGTAGCCCATCGCGAGCACGGCGACGCCCGCGGCGAGGACCGCGCATCCGGCCCCGAAGGTGTAGGGGTTGCACATGAGCGCGATGCCGAGCGCGATGAGCATGAGCCCGAGGGCGATGAGGATCATGGATATCTGCTTGAGCTTCGCCGCCATGGCCGCCAGCTGCTTGATGGCGTCCATCGGGCTCTGGTAGTTCTGCTTCTGCCCGGGATCGACGGCTCCCGGGGGACTGACCGGCTGGTCGGGCAGGGCCGTGGGGTTGGTGTCGCCGAGCACGGGCGCCGTCCCGTATTCGCCGCCGCCGGAGCCGGCGCCGCCGGGTGGGTTGACCGGGACGGGCGAATCGACCGCGCCGATCTGTCCGCCCTGCGTCTGGTTCTGGTTGAAGGCGTCCAAAGCGGTCGCGCGCATGCCCTGTTCGCTGGAACCGCCCCGCGCCGCCAGGACGGACTGGCCCCGGGCGTAGCGCAGCTGGGCGAAGGCGCGGCTCGTGCGGATGCCCCGGGTGCTCAGGGCCCTGGCGTTGCTCGAGCGCGTGGAGCCCTTCGCGAAGGCTCCGGACAGTTTGCCCTTCTGGCCGTAGTTGCGCAGAGAGGGCGCCGCGCCTCCGCTGCCGCCCCCGCGGGCCCCGGCCCCGGTCAGCGATGAGAAGAGGCCCTGGCCGCCGTAGCCTGACGAGCCCGAAGTCATGCCGGAGAACCCCTGGGAGCCGAACCCGGCCTTGGGTTGGAACCCGGAAAGGATCTCACCCCAGGGGGTCTTTCCTGTCCCCCCGCCCGCGGCTCCCGCAGCCCCGGCTGCGCCATCCGCGGCCTTGCCGTCCTCCTCCCCGGCGGGAGTCGAGACCGCTCCCGACTCCGGGCTGTCGAACTGGAACTGCCCATGGCCGGCCCGGGCGGCCAGGCGCAGACGCTCGTCGCTGGGGGTGCGGTGCACCCTGATGCCGTCGGATATCGGACCCAGCACGGGCATGGGGCGCTCCGAACCGGTGCCGTGCAGGCGCTGATAGGCGTAGAGCCCCAGGCCGGCGAGCAGGGCCGCAGCCCCGACCCCGATCATGAGCTTGCCCGCGAAGCTCGCGCCCACGGCG
>JAQUNT010000295.1 GCA_028717525.1 Elusimicrobiota bacterium | reverse complement strand
CGACAGCGCGGGCACGTACGGGTTGAGGTCGTGCACGTAGGGCACGGTGTCTAAGATCAGCTCGAACTCCCCCTGCACGGCCTCCATCTGCGCCTTGTCCGTGGAGAGGACCACAGCGTCGGCGCCAAGGCGGCGCGCGTCCTGCTCCTTGCCCGGCGAGCGGGTGAGCAGCGTCACCTCGGCGCCCAGCGCCTTGGCGAGCTTGAGCGCCATGTGGCCGAGGCCGCCCAAGCCGACCACCGCCACCTTGCCGCCCGGGCCCGCTTTCCAGTGGCGCAGCGGCGACCAGGTGGTGATGCCCGCGCACAGCAGCGGCGCGGCGCCTTTGAGGTCCAGCCCCTGGGGGACTTTCAGCACGAAGCGGTCCGACACGAGTATCTTCTCGGAATAGCCCCCGTAGGTGGGCCGCTGGTCGTGGCGGTCCACGCCGCCGTACGTGAAGGTCGAGCCGGTGGCGCAATACTGCTCCAGGCCATGCTCGCAGGCCGAGCACTTCCGGCAGGAATCGACCATGCAGCCGACGCCCACATGGTCGCCCGGCTGGAATCGCGCGACCTTCGGCCCGACGCCGAGGACGCGGCCTATGATCTCGTGTCCGGGCACTATCGGGTAGGTGCTCCAGCCCCAGTCGTTTCGGACGATATGCAGGTCGGAGTGGCAGATGCCGCAGTAGAGGATCTCGATCACCACGTCGTCGGGGCGCGGATCGCGGCGCTCGAAGCGCCAGGGCGCCAGGGCGTCTTTAGAGGACTGCGCGGCGTAACCAAGCACTTTCATCGTCATGTTCTTCCTCCCGAATCGAGCGGCTCTGGATCTTCAGCCATATCAGTGCCTGGACTTCGCGCGCGGGGAAGGGCCGATGGCGTCGCCGAACTCATCCACTCTCATGCTGGTCAGGAAGCGAGCGAGCAGCCGGTTCTTCTCGCGCCCGGCGCGAGCGCGCTTCTGATAGACGCAGAAACGATCCTCCAGCAGCTTGAGTTCGGGGAACAGCATCCTCAGCCTGCCCATCGCCAACTCGTCAAGAATGGTGTATCTGGGCAGCAGGGCCACGCCCAGTCCCTCCACGGCAGCGTTGATCATCCCCCGCACATGGTTGACCGCTATGACCCGGCCGAACCCCGGCCGGCCGCCCTGCGGCACCGCCTCCAACATATTGCGCCACCACCGCCCCTCCTTGTCCAGCGAGAACACCGGCAGCCGCTCGAGATCGAGAGGCTTCAAGACCGGATGCCGCTTCAGGAACGCCGGAGCGGCCACCACGGAGTATTTCTCCCGGAAGAGGAGCGTCCCTTCCACCGCCGGATTCGGATGCGGCCGGCAATCCACCGCCAGATCGATCTCGTCGCGCAGCAGCGGCTGCGCGAGTTCGTGGGAGAAATAGAAATCGAGCCGCAGTTCGGGATGCGCTTCCAGCAAAGGCCTCAGCTTGCGGATGAGCACGGTGCTTCCGAATTCGACGGTGGCGCCCAGCACGACGGTCTTCTCGATGCCGGCATCACGGCCGGCCAGCCGTTCACCGGCCTCATCCAGCTCGCCGAAGACGCGCTCGCAGACGCGGTAGAGGTATTCGCCCTCGTCGGTCAGCACCAGCCGACGGCCGCGCCACTCCACCAGTTCGCGGGACAGGCCGGCTTCCAGCTTGCGGATGGCATGGCTCACGGCCGACGGAGTGAGGTGCAGGCGCGCCGCGGCGGCGGTGTAATTCCCGCTGCGGGCGGCTTCGCGCAGGACCTCCAGTTTGTTGAGCTCCAGCGGCATGAGGCCTCCTCCGGCCCGGGGTCTGGTATGAATTATATTCATTGTGTTAATGAAAAGATATCGTTTTGTTCATATTCATAGCGGTGCTAGAATGGGATGAGAGCTTCACCGGAGGAGGGCATGAGCACTCTCAGGGACCAGGAATTGAAGGTGACGTATTCCACGACGGCCGCGGATCTCGACGCGGTCCATGCCCGCTTCGATGCCGCGCTCGCCGAAGTCCGCTCCCGGCTCGGCCGGGACTACCCCATCTATATCAGCCAGAAGCCGCTGCGCAACGACCAGCCCCGGATCGTCGACCGCTGCCCCATGGACACCTCGCTGGTCCTGGGCCGGTTCACGTCCGCAACGGCCGAGCAGGCGGGCCAGGCCATAGCGGCCGCAGCGGGCGCCAAGAGGCTCTGGGGCAGCCGGACCACCTGGCAGGAACGCGCGGCCATCATGCGCAAGGCCGCGGCCATCGTGCGCCGCCGCAAGTTCGAGATCGCCGCGATCATGAGCCTGGAGGCGGGAAAAAACCGCCTGGAGGCTCTGGGCGACGCCGAGGAATCGGCGGACCTGATGGACTATTACGCCCGCCAGATGGAGGAGAACCACGGCTTCGTCAGAAGGATGAACGCCCTCACTCCGAACGAAAGCAATACGGACGTGTTGCGGCCCTTCGGCGTCTTCGTCTGCATCTCGCCTTTCAACTTCCCCATGGCCCTGGCCTCCGGCATGTCTTCGGCGGCCCTGGTCGCGGGCAACACCGTGGTCTTCAAGCCGGCCCAGGACACGCCCTGGACCGGTCTCTGCCTCTACGAAGTCTACCGGGAGGCCGGCGTGCCGCCCGACGTTTTCCACTTCATAACCGGGAAAGGCTCCGAGATCGGCGACACCCTCTGGCAGCATCCCCAGGTGGACGGCATCGTGTTCACGGGCTCCGTGGAGACCGGGATGCGCATGTTCCGGGGCTTCAGCCGGAAGTGGGTCAAGCCCTGCCTCCTGGAACTCGGCGGCAAGGGTCCGGCCATCGTCATGGACAGCGCGGACCTCGACCTGGCCGCCGAGGGCGTGTTCAAGTCAGCCTGGGGCCTGCAGAATCAGAAGTGCAGCGCCTGCTCCCGGGTCTACGTGCACCGCGAAGTCGCCACGACTTTCATTGCCAAGCTCATCGCCCTGACCAAGGCCATGAAGGTCGGCGACCCGACCGAGCGGGACGTCTTCTACGGGCCGGTCATCAACGAATCCGCGTTCCACACCTGGCAGAAGGCCGTGGCGCTGGCCCGCGAAGACGGAGCGATCCTTTACGGCGGCGACCGACTCGACGACGGGGCCTTGGCCAAAGGCTGGTATGCCGGGCCCACGATCGTCAAGGCCCCCCTCTCCAGCCGGCTCTTCACGGACGAGTTCTTTGTCCCCATACTCCCCATCGCCGAGATAGACAGCCTCGACCAGGCTCTAGCCGAGAGCAACAAGACCGACTATGGCTTGACCGCCGGGCTCTTCAGCGGCAAAGAAGCGGACATCGCGCGATTCTTCGACGAAGCGGAGTTCGGCGTCCTGTACGCCAACAGGCGCACCGGCGCCACCACGGGCGCCTGGCCCGGCTGCCAGCCCTTCACCGGCTGGAAAGGCTCGGGCGCTGGCGGCAAAGGCGGCTGCGGGCCCCACTACGTCGCCCAGTTCATGCGTGAGCAGAGCCGGACCGTGGTCACGGAGTGACGGTCGGACAGCAGCCCTATCCAGTCCCAGAGGAGGCCTCATGCCGGCAGCGGAGAGAACGAGGACGCTGGATTTTCTTGCGGAACTCGGGATAACAGACGTGAATTCGGGAGCCTGCTGCGGGCCGCACTGGTTCAAGGAACCCTCGGGCGGCGAGCTGACGTCCATCTCCCCGGTCGACGGCGAGCCCATAGCCAAGATCCGGATGGCCGGCCCCGCCGACTACCAGAAGGTCGTCGCCGCGGCGGCCGAGGCTTTCCAGACCTGGCGCCTGGTGCCGGCCCCCAAGCGCGGCGAGGTCATCCGGCAGATCGGCGAGGCCCTGCGCGCCCAGAAGCGCCGCCTCGGCAAGCTCATCTCTTACGAGATGGGCAAGATACTCCCCGAAGGCGAGGGCGAGGTCCAGGAAATGATCGACATGGCCGACTTCGCGGTGGGTCTTTCACGCCAGCTCTACGGCCTCTCCATGCACAGCGAAAGGCCCCGGCATCGCATGTGCGAGCAATGGCATCCCCTGGGCATCACCGGCATCATCTCGGCCTTCAACTTCCCCGCCGCAGTCTGGTCCTGGAACGCCTTCCTCGCCGCCGTCTGCGGCGACACCGTGATCTGGAAGCCATCCTCGCAGACGCCGCTCACCGCGGTAGCCGTCCAGAACATCGTCAACGAGGTGCTCGCGCGCAACCGTTGCGCGGGGGTCATGAACCTGGTCATCGGCAGCGGCGCGGACATCGGGGAGCTCCTGATCAACGACCGCCGCATCCCGCTCATCAGCGCCACGGGCAGCACCCGGATGGGCGTGCGCATAGCGGAGGCCGTGTGCAAGCGCCTGGGCCGCTCCCTCCTGGAACTCGGCGGCAACAACGCGCTGCTCGTCATGGACGACGCCAACCTCGACCTGGCGTTGCGCGCCGCATTCTTCGGCGCGGTCGGCACCGCAGGCCAGC
>JAQUNT010000294.1 GCA_028717525.1 Elusimicrobiota bacterium | reverse complement strand
CGCGCAGAAGCCGGGGTTGGGCGAGACCATCAAGGCGCGCGCGGGAGCCGCCCTGCAGGCGGTCAAGGAGTTCGCTTACCGGACGGCGGAGGTCATCCAGGCGAAGGTGATCGAGCCGGCCAGGGACCTGGCCGCGCAAGCCGGCGAGAAGCTCAAGGAGGTCTACGTCGCGGCGAAGGAGAAGGTCATAGAGGCCGGCTCTTGGGTGGCGGAGAAGACCAAGGAGCTCGCGGTCTCGGCCGCGACCAAGGTGTCCGAAGCGGTGGTGAAGGTGCATACCGCGGCCAAGGAGCTGGCGGCTGCGACCGCGGCCAAGCTCTCCGAGGCGGCGTCAGCGATCCAGGCCAAGGCCGAGGAGATCGTGGCGCCCATGGCGGCCAAGGCGGTTGCGGCCGCGGTGGCCGTGAAGACCCGGGTTCAGGAGCTGGCGGCTCCTGTGGCTGCCACGGTGGTGAAGGCCGCGACCGCGGTCAAGACCAAGGCCGTGGAGATCGCGGCGCCTGTCGCCGCCAAGGTGGTGGCAGCGGCGTCTGCGGTGAAGTCCAAGGCCCAGGAGCTCACGACGTCCATGGCGTCCATGGCGTCCAAGGTGGCCGAGGCCGCTTCCGCGGTGAAGGCCAAGACGCAAGCGCTCGTAGCGCCCGTGGTTGCCAAGGTGGCTGACGCCGCTTCCGCGGTGAAGGCCAAGACGCAAGCGCTCGTAGCGCCCGTGGTTGCCAAGGTGGCTGATGCCGCGTCCGCGGTCAAGGCCAAGGTCAAGGAGACCTCGGCCCGGGTCCAGGCCGCGGTCAGCGACAAGGTCAATCGGGCGGCTGAGGCCGCGCATGGCCTGTTCGACGGCGCGGCAAGCTGGCTCGGCGGCTGGGGCCGCTGAGCGCGGCACTACCCCTGGGCGGGGCAAACAGCTAGAATAGCGCCTCATGGCCCCTGCCTGCCCGGTCTGCCGGAGCCCCGGCATCCGACCCGCCTGTCCGGCCCAGCTCTGCCTGGACTGCATAAAGGAAGTCTGGGACTGCCCGGCCTGCGGCGCCGCCTTCTACCAGCCCATCCCCTCGCCCGAGGAGATCTCCCGCTGCTACCCGCCCGTGTACTTCGGCCCCTTCTTCAAGCAGTACTGGAGGGACTACTATAAGGGCCGGGCCCTGGCCCTGCGCCTGGCGAGCTGGCGCGCCAGCGGCGACTTCCTCGACACCGGCTGCGCCTTGGGGACCATGCTGGCCGGGCTGCGCGACCATTCGGGCTGGCGGGTGCGCGGCTTGGAGTTCTCGGCCAAGGCCGCGGCCCTGGGCCGGGCCCTCAACCGGCTGGAGATCGCGAGCTCTCCGCTCTCCGAGAGCCCCTATCCGGCGGAGAGCTTCGACTACGTCCTGCTCAACAACGTGCTCGAGCACGAGCCCGAGCCCCGCGCCGCCATGGCCGGCGTGGCGCGGATGCTGCGGCCCGGCGGCCGCTTGGAGCTCATCGTGCCCAACGGCCCGGTGGACCTCCTGCCCAACCGGGCCTTGAGCCGGCTCTGGGGCCGGCCCGTGCACACCCGCCACGGCGGCCACCTCTTCTTCTTCTCACGCCGCAGCCTCGAGGTCCTTCTGGAAGCCTCGGGCTTGCGTTTGCTCTCTCTGCGCTGCTTCCACCTCAAGCTGGGCATGAAGGCGCGGGGCTGGCTGCCCGGCTCCTACCGGATCTTCAGGAGAGACACCTGGGCCGAGGCGGCCGCGGCCAAGGCCGAGGAGCTCTCCTTGGAGCAGGGCCGGACCCTGATCCCGCCCCAGCCCAGCTGGCGGCGCTATCTCTGGGGGGACCGGCTCAAGCGCTTCTGGCGCTTCGCGGGCACCGACTTCGGCTACGACTTCGAGGTCATGGCCGAGAAGCCCTGACGGGCCTTGCTTTCCGGGGCCGGGCGTGCGATAATCCACTGATGACGATGCGGAGCATGCTCTCGACGTCCTGCGCCGCGGCCCTGCTGTTCGCCGCCGGGCCGGCAGCGGCCGGCCCGGACTTCGACCAGGGCGTGGACGTCCACCCGGTCCTGGAGGCGGCCCGCGCCGCGCCGGCCGCCGCCGTCGCGGGCGCGGCCCAGGAGACGGTCTGGGTCCGCCTGGCCAAGGCCGACCTGCCGGCCCTGCGCGGCGAGCTCGGCTCCCTGCGCGCCCCGGCGGCCGCCTCGGACGAGCGCACCGCCGTGTTCCAGGTCCCCGAGGCTGACCTGGAGCGCCTGAGCCTGGCCATCCGGGAGAAGCTCGGCCGCCACGGCGGCTTCATCGCCTACCGGACCCTGCGCGCGGCCCAGCAGGCCGTGTCCCAGGCCCCGGCCGCGCCCTCGGCGCGGGAGTACTCCATCGACCAGGAGGCGCGGGTCGCGCCCATGCTGCTCCGGGTCGACGAGCCCGCCATCAGCCGCACCATCACCAAACTGGCCGGCTTCAAGAACCGCTACTACCGCTCCGAGACCGGCGCGGCCGCGGCGCGCTGGGTGCGCGAGCAGTGGGCCGAGATCGCGCGCTCCCGGCCGGATGTGCGCGTCGAACTGCGCAGCCACGAGGGCTGGGCGCAGCCCTCCGTGGTCCTGACCATCCCGGGCGCCAAGCAGTCCGGACCGACCGTGGTGCTGGGCGGCCACCTGGACACGACCAGCGGAAGCTCCGCAGGGGCGCCGGGGGCCGACGACAACGCCTCGGGCGTGGGGGTGCTCACCGAGGCCCTCCGGGTCCTGCTCGCCTCGGGCTACCGCCCCGCCCGCACCCTGCAGGTCATCGCCTTCGCCGCGGAGGAGGTGGGCCTGCGCGGCTCGCAGGACATCGCCGAGGCGTACCAGGCCGAGGGCCGCGACGTCCTGGGCGTGGTCCAGTTCGACATGGCCGGGTACAAGGGCTCGACCGCGGACATCTACTTCATCTCAGACCACACCAACGCGGCCCTCAACGCCTTCCTGGGCCGGCTCGTGGACCGCTACACCGGGCTGCGCTGGGACTCCACGGAATGCGGCTACGCCTGCTCCGACCACGCCTCCTGGACCGCGGCCGGCTTCCCCGCCTCCTTCCCGTTCGAGGCCAAGAACGGGGAGGACAACCCGAACTACCACTCCACGCGCGACACCTTGGCCGGCATGGGCGGGAACTCGAACCACGCCGCCAAGTTCGCCAAGCTGGCGGTGGCCGCGGCCGTGGAGCTGGCCAAGTAGCCTAGGGCCCGGGGCGGCTGCGCGCGAGGCCCTCGCGCAGGATGTCGTCGAAGGGGTCCAAAGCGTCGGACCATCCCACGGAGCCCCCGCCTCCCAGGATCTGCACCTGCTGGGACTTCAGCGCGCTCAGCCTATCCTCCCGGCTCGATCCTTCCTTGACCGGGAGCAGCCAGCCACCGTCTACGATGTAGGCGCGCCGCTCAGGCTCAGAGGCGGTATGGCCGATCATGATGTTCGCGGTGCGCATGTCCCCGACCTTGAGGCCGGCCTCGGCCATGCGCTCGAGCATGCGCATCACCAGCTCGTAGTCCTTCGGCGTGAAGCGCCGGCCCTCGATGAGGTCCAAGACCGTGTCCCCGTAGACCCGCTCCTTGACCACCGTGGGACGCGGCGGAGCCCGGGCCTCCAGCCCCAGGAGGCGCCAGAGCCAGCGCCGCAAGACGCTGGGCCGCCCGGGGACCTCGCGCACGCCGATGATGGCCGGGCCCGCACCCGCCCGGGCGAGCTTCATGCCCACCTGGCTATCCTGCCGGGCCGTCTGCCGGGCGATGTCTGCGGACATGCTGGTCATGAGCTTGACCACCGCGCCCGGGTCGCGGGGATGCACGTAGACCCGGCCGAAGGAGCCTTCGCCCAGCACCTCCAATTCCCGGCCGTCCTGATAAAGCTTGCCCCAGCTGCGCCGCACGCCGCCCAGCCCCAGGTCGGACTGGTCGAAGACCCGGGCGGCCGAAGCTGCGGCCGCCTCGGCGGGCGCGGGCTTGAGCGCCTGGCCCGAGAGGACGCCGGCCTGGGTCAGGACCGCGAGCGGCGAGACCTGGGGAGCCGCGGACACGGCCGGAGCCGGCGGGAGGACCGACGGCAGCAGGGCGGGCGCGGCCGGCGGAGAGACTCCCAATCCGGCAGCCAGAGCGGAGAGCGCCACGCCGGCCCGGGCCGGGGGCGCCAGCGGGGCGGCGCGCAGGCTGGGGACTACGGCCGGCGGCAGGGCCACGCGCGCGGCCCAGCCCGGGCCGGGCAGCGCGGCCCCCAGCAGGAACAGGAGACGGGAAAGGGCTTTCCCCCTCATACCCCCAGTATGGCCCGGCCGCTCCGGCACGGCCAGAAGCCAAGGGCCCACGCCGGGGCGGCAAGGGGCCTAGGCGGAAGGAGGCCCCTGGCGCGATCGACTTGGGAGGCGCTCGCAGCAGAGGTCCAGGATGCCCACCCGGCGCCCCGCCTATGAGCTATCATATC
>JAQUNT010000293.1 GCA_028717525.1 Elusimicrobiota bacterium | reverse complement strand
CTTGGGCCGCGCCTCGCCCCAGGACGTGCGGGCCCTGCTTGAGATCCTGCTGCGGCGCCTGAGCGTGAGCCCCGAGCAGATATTCCTCCACTTCCACGACACCTACGGGATGGCCCTGGCCGACGCCCTGACGGCCTGGACCGAGTACCGGATCTCGGGCTTCGACGCCTCCTGCGGCGGGCTCGGAGGCTGCCCTTACGCCCCGGGCGTGGGGGGCAACGCGGCCACGGAGGACCTGGCTTTCGCGTTCCTGACCAGCGGCGCGCCCATCCGGGTGGACTTCCAGAAGCTCAGGGCCGCGGGCCAGACGCTCGCGCCGCATCTGGGGCATCCTTTACCTTCGCATCTAAGTAAACTAGAATTCAAGTAGGCGTTCCGTGCGCGGTCAACGGCCGCGCCCGCCCCGCGGTCTTAAGCGGGACAGGGCGCCGTCAACGGAAACGATTTGCGCGCCCGTAGTGAAATGGATATCACGACAGCCTCCGAAGCTGTAAGTGCAGGTTCGATTCCTGCCGGGCGCAGGCCTTCTCCTCTCGACCGGTCCCTGACGGGCATGCAGGGACCGTCAGGGGCCGGGCGCAGGCTCTCGCCGCAATAGTCTCCGTGAAGCCCATCGTCTTCGTCTGCCCCCGCTGCGGCGGAGAGGTCAACTCCAACGCCAAGGTCTGCGGGACCTGCGGACAGTCGCTGGGAATGAGCTGGCTCCTGCGCGCCCTGAGGCGGGGCGTCCTCATCGGCCTGCTCATCGCGGCCGCCGCCGCGGGCTTCGCCTGGATGCGCGTGTCCCTGGAGAAAGGCATCCACTACAACGAGAATATCGACGGGCTGCGGTCCGCGATCAACGCGGCGGAGAACGCCTGCCCGCCTCGCGGCTGCCCCCCGGAGGTGGTCCAGGCCAAGGGCTTCTACAACCAGGCCGTCGAGGAGGCCAAGGCCGACAATTATCAGGAGGCCGCCAAGAGCATCAAGTCCGCCAAGGAGTCCCTGGCGCGCGCGGAGAAGCGCTCCGCGCAAAGTGCAGCAGCAGCCGTCAGCCCATCGACCGGCACCGCCTACGCCCTCGTCGCGGTCCCGGCCGGCGAGTTCCTCATGGGCTCCTTCGATGCCGGTTTGGACCATCATCCGCCCCATCCGGTGAGCTTGCGGGCCTTCTCCATCGGGGCCCGGGAAGTCACGGTGGAGGAGTACCGGGAGTACTGCCGTCAGACCCAGCAGAGCTTCCCCGAACCGCCCCCGGGCAGCACCTCCCGGCATCCGGTGGCCCTGGTGACCTGGCATGAGGCCAAGGCCTATTGCGAGCACCTGGGCCTGCGCCTGCCCACCGAGGCCGAATGGGAGAAGGCCGCCCGCTGCGGACTCGAAGGCAAGACCGCCGGAGGGATGGACCCCGAGGGGCTCGGCCGGCTCGCCTGGCACAAAGGCAATTCCCAGGGCCAGGCCCACCCCGTGCAGACCAAGGCGGCCAGCTCCTGCGGCCTTTACGATTTCTTCGGCAACGCCGCGGAGTGGGTGTCCGACTGGTACGCCGCGGACTACTACCAGGCCAGTCCGCAGCAGGACCCGGCCGGCCCGCAGCAAGGCGAGGACAAAGTCTTGCGCGGCGGCTCCTGCAAGAGCCCCGTCGAGTCCCTCGGCGCGCACCGGCGCGGCAAGTCCGCGCCGGAGAGCGGCCGGGACGACATCGGGTTCCGCTGCGTGAAGGGGCTCTGAGGCGCGGCGCCTTCCTACTTGGTCTTCATCACGTACACGCCGTCCCAGCCCGCTCCGGGCGGCTCGGCCATGTAGTGCTGGCAGCGTTCGAGATAGAGCCGGGAGGGCCCGTCCTTGGGATGGGCGCGCAGGGCTTCCGTGAAGGCCGCGACGGCCTCCTGCCAGCGGCTCTGCCGGTAATGGGCCAGGCCCTCTTGGAAGCGCGCCAGAGTGCGCTCCATCTCCGGGAAGGTCTCGGGCGAGTGGTGGTCCAGGGCTTCGTAGACGGCCACGGGCAGGTTCTTCCCCTTCACCCGGATGAGGTCCAGCTCACGCACCTTGCGCTCTCCCTTCAGGTGCGACACGGTCTCCGCGCTGAGCAGTATCCTGACCCCGTAGTGCTTGGTGGCGCCTTCCAGGCGCGAGGCGAGGTTGACGGTGTCGCCGATGACGGTGTAGTCCATGCGCTTGAGCGAGCCGATGTTGCCGCTGACCAGCTCGCCGGTCGCGATCCCGACGCCGATGGCCAGCTCGATGTTCCGGGCCGAGGCGCGGGCGGCGTTGAAGCGGCGCAGGGCCCGGATCATGTCGTTGGCCGCGGCCACGGCGTTGTCGGCGTCCTGCGGGCTCTGGAACGGGGCGCCGAACACGGCCATGATGGCGTCGCCGATGTACTTGTCCAGGATGCCCTTGTGGCCGAAGATGACCTCGATCATCTCGGTGAAGTACTCGTTGAGCATGCCGACCGTGTTGCGCGCGCCCAAAGACTCCGAGATCGTGGTGAAGCTCCGGATGTCCGAGAACAGGACCGAGGCCACCTGCGCGGTCCCGCCCAGGGCCTCCTGGCCGCCGGCCAGCAGCCGGTCGGCGACCTCCTTGGTCATGTAGCGGGCCATCGTGCTCTTGATGCGCTTTTCCGCCGAGATGTCCTCGATGACCAGCATGGAGCCCAAGGGCTCGCCCTCGATGCCGACCAAGGGCACGAAGGCGGTGTTGGCGGAGACGGTCTCCGTCCCGGCCGCGATCTCGGCGTCCATCGCCAGCTGGACCTTGCCCTCCGCGGCGACCTTGTCCAGGGCCTCACGCAGCCAGCTGTTCTTGCGGTCGGTGAAGAGCTCGGCGAAGCCCCGGCCCAGGGCCTGCTCGCGCGTCCAGCGCAGGATGCGCAGGGCCGCGTCGTTGACCTTGACCACCCGGCGCTCCGCGTCGAGGGTGACCACCCCGTTGGAGAGCGACTTCAGGATCGACTCGTTGTAGTTGCGCTCGTTGCTGACGTCGGCGAAGAGCTGGGCGTTCTCCAACGCGATGGCGGCCTGCGCCGCGAAGGCCTTCAGGCGCCTCTCATCGAGGGGGACGAAGGGGCCCTGCTTCTTGTTGAGGACCTGGAGCAGGCCCAGCTTGCGCCCCTCCTTGTTGACCACGGGCATGGCGAGGATGCTCCGGGTGCGGTAGCCGGTCTTCTTGTCGACCGCCTGGTTGAAGCGCGGGTCGGCGTAGGCGTCGGGGATGTTGATGGCCTCGCCGGCCGTGAAGCAGGCGCCCGCGATGCCGGCGGTCGCCGGGAAGCGGATCTCCTTGGAGGCCAGGCCCTCGGCCACGCGCGACCAGAGCTCGCCGGTCTTGGGGTCGTGGATGAACAGGGTGCTGCGGTCGGCCTCCAGCATCTCCGTAGTGACCTTGATGATCTTGGCCAACCAGGTGTCGAGCTTGAGCTCGGAGGCGATGGCGCTGGTGACCTCCAGGAGCTTGGATTCCTCCCGGCGCGCCTTGTCCACCTTCTCGTAGAGCTGGGCGTTCTCCAAGGCCGAGGCCGCCTTGGCGGTCAAAGCCTCGAGCAGGGCCAGGTCGTCCTCGTCGAAGGCGCCCTCGCGCTTATTGAGCACCTGGGTGACCCCGATGACCTTGCCCTTGCTCCGGAGCGGAGCGCAGAGGATGTTGCGCGTGCGGTAGCCGGTCTTCTTGTCGACCGCCTGGTTGAAGCGCGGGTCGGCGTAGGCGTCGGGGATCAGGACGGCTTGGCCCGAGGTGAACACCGCGCCG
Source organism: Elusimicrobiota bacterium (assembly GCA_028717525.1). GTDB lineage: Bacteria > Elusimicrobiota > Elusimicrobia > UBA1565 > UBA9628 > UBA9628. The sequence goes on along the minus strand of JAQUNT010000293.1, from coordinate 686 downwards.
GCGATGCCCAGGCCGCTGGGGAAGCGGATCTCCCCGATGCTGTCGCCCTGCGCGATGCGGGAGTAGAGCTCGCGGGTGTCGGAGTCGTGGAGGAATAGGGTGCTGCGGTCGGCGCGCAGGGCCTCGGTGACGATGGCCATCAGCCGCGGCAGCATGACGTCGAGCGACAGCGTGTCCGAGACCTTGTTGTAGACCTCGACCAGGGCCGAGATCCGGTCGAGCAAGGTGCCCATCTTGGCGATGAGCTCCTCGCGGTCGGCCGCGGAGAGCGCGGCCAGGATGCGCTCCATGTCCGCGTGCTGGAGGCGCCGCTGGAAGACCGTCTTGACGATGTCGAAGGACTCTAGGCCGGGCACGACGCGATTATAGCACTTGGAGGCGCGTCTTCCGGGGCCGGGCCGTCCTAGCGGATGTCGAGCTTGAAGCAGAGCCGCCAGGCGCCCAAGGACACGGGCGAGACGCGGCCCATGAACATCCCGGCCAGGCGCGTGAAGGCGATGAGCCGGCTGGGGCCGGAGGCGGCGCGCCGGCCCAGGAACGAGCGCGGCGGCAGCGGGATGCCGCCGTTCTCGCCGACGTCCAGCACAGCGCGCGGATCCGGGACCCCAGCGGCCGGGGCCAGCACGTAGCTGCGCAGGGCGCGCGGCCAGAGGAAGGCTTCGGAGGCTTGCGGTTCGCTCAGGTAG